>JAIESE010000039.1 GCA_019746225.1 Alphaproteobacteria bacterium
ATTTGAGGAGGGGTTTTCAATGTGTGGAATTGCAGAACCAGCATTTCCTCATGACACGGAACTTAAAGAACATAAGGGGTGGCATGAGCTGCCCGGTATTCCTGTTGTGTTCATTGCAAAATTTAAAAAATAATAAGGAACTTCCTATGGATGCAACAGTAAAAAAAACTTTACACTCTTTGCAAGAAGCAGAAGACCTTGGGTTTGTTTGGCCAGAATTAAAGACCCTATTATTAGCCGTTCAAAGCGAAATTTCTGAGATTGAAGACGCCCTCACCAAACAAGAAGGTCCCGCAAGATTGGAAGAAGAAGTGGGTGATCTTCTCTTGGGATGCCTTGAAATTTGCCGATATTTGTCCATTTCTCCCGCACAATCTCTCGATGTTGCTGAAAAAAAATTTACCCAACGATTGAAGAAAGTAAAAGAGAATTTGTTACGCGATGGTAAAACCGATTTGAGATCCGCAACATTCGACCAGCGACTCACTCGTTGGAAGGAAGCAAAGACGCAAACGTCAGAGCTAGCCAAAAAAGTAGATACTATCCCAATTCGAAAACTTGGAACTTCTCACAGGTAAATTGATGCACATTGCAACCTATTATGGCTATGTGATATCCATAATATGATTCGCACCACAAACGCGGATCTTAAAGTGTTAGAATTAACCCAAGGGAGTATAAAATATGACTAAAATACTAAAATTATGCCTACCAAGTGTTGTATTATTGGGTTTGCAAACTGGTATTTTGGCGGCGGAAAAAAACTTTGATACTGTTACTGAGCAGAAAAAACATGAAAGAATTATGAATAATTTTCCACATTTGTCGCTGACTTTTATTGAAACAAAATATGCAGATAGTGAAAAAGAACCTCAAAAAAATCGAAGTGATTGTACACTTCAAAATCATCAACAAGTGATTTTCGATATTATTTGTAAATGTTTAAACAATGCAGGCGTTGATCAAAACATAATTTCCCAACAGCTTACTTTACAAAAGCTTACAGAAATTCTTGTAGAAGATGTAACAGAAGATGAAGATGTCGATGATAGTGATAAAAGGACACAAGCACAATTAATTATTGATTCGTTTGCCCTTCCAGGTCTAAAAAATGAAGCATTTATTTCTGCATTTTCCCTTGCAATACGTGAATTGGAATCTTTAGTAGATGGTATTCCTGGCAAGTAATTGTGAATTTAACCTGCCCCATTACCTTTGAACATTTTTATGTGTATTCACAAGATAATGGATGTTGAAGATAGTATCGATGAATCCTAATCAAGCTCTTAAAAAAAGTGCACAAAGTGTCCAAGATGTCTTATCAACCCGCGGTTTAGAATGCAAAGTAATTGAGCTTAACGACAGCACCAAAACAGCTTTGGACGCGGCTGCAACGATCGGGTGTGACGTGGGTCAAATTGTAAAATCCCTGATTTTCAAAACCAAATCAACCCACAAACCTGTGCTGATCCTGACATCAGGGCCCAACCGCGTGAATGAAAAAACCATTGAGACGTTGGTAGGTGAACAAATCTCAAAAGCAGATGCTGATTTTACAAGGGATGTAACGGGCTTTGCCATTGGCGGCATTCCTCCCATTGGGCATAAGCATCCCATTGATCTCATTTATATTGATGAAGATCTCATGAGTTTCGATAGTGTGTGGGCAGCAGCTGGAACGCCCAATGCCGTCTTTAATCTACAAAGTCATGACTTAAAGGCACTTACAAATGGACAAGTAATTTCAATTCAGTGAGGGAATACCGTTGCATGAAAAACCCAGTGATCTTTACCCAATCTGATTCTGAAGAAATGATGAAGTTTGAGGAAGACATTACCTATTTCTATGGGGCAAAAGATACTCGTCTGATCGCTGACAATTATTTAAAGGCTCTTTGTGAGCTCGAGAAATTAGGCATTCAAACTGAAGTTGGGGCCTTAGAAGAAGCGATGATCCCTCACTTGAGAGCAGCATACCGGGAAGTTGAGAATCAAACCCCCTTAAAATTTAATATTGAAAGAGCAGCCCGCCATGAATTTAAGCTTATTATGGCACAAAGCCTTGAGGCCTCTTTTGAGAAGATTTATCAAATAATGGTGGATCTTTACAGCGAGGTCTTTGGATCAAATGATTATGGGATCCATAAAGCGGCTTCATTAAGGACGTTTCTCTATAAATACAAAATCAGCTTATTGAGAAATGAGGGAGGGCTCACGCCAAATGACTGTACACTTATCTTATCCCTGGCAAGATCCAGTGAACAAGAACTCTCACAGCTTCACAGCCTATAGGACTCTTTTGAACATACTTTCTAACCATCCTTTGACAACGCGACTTTGCGTGAAGAAATTTTGAGTAAGCCCTTTGGGTTGACTTTTGGTCTTTTCCTCCTCAACTCGATGCAAAAATCTCGCGGCATTGATTGATAAATCTGTTAAGGCGCATTTGGAAGATCTCTCCGGATGGACGATGCAAAGCCAAAATACGATATCGTGAAGGTTTAGGTTGCCAAGAAACGGGCCACAGCCCCGCTTTCTTTGCTAAAAAATCTGGCAAGAATCCCACCTCGTGTGAATCAGCGCAGATATCGGCAATGAGAGACCAACTCGGAATACGCGCCTTAATCTCCAAGCGCTTCTTGTGTGTTTGCTCCCAGCGCTGCATAAGGCTTAACACCTCAATCTGGTTTTCAGGTAGAATAACAGGTGCCAAGGGCGTTTCAGAAATGGATGAGTAAAGTTGGAAGGACCCCGCACCCACTTCAACAGAAATCACCTCTTCCCAAGGGGCATTGTCGAGAACAAGAGCAATGTCAGCTTCGTCCATCAGAACAGCTCCATAGGCACCGTCAGGCCGCATGAGATTTAGATCAACAGATTCAACCGATAAGATGGCTGGGATGACGGCGCGGGCAATGGCGTGGGTTGTTGCGACCCGAATGGGGCGGGGCGCATCCGTTGCAATTGTGTCTCGAAATTGCTTTAACCATTCTTCCGCTTTTGGGACAAGAGTCGCACCTTCAGATGTCAAGCGGAATTGACGCTTTTCATGGGTGCATAAGGGCCGCTCAAAGGCAGCCTCCACGCGCAATATGGCAGCACTTGCTGCGCTTTGGCTCAAATTGTGAAAGGATGCAGCCTTGCCGAGACTTCTCAAATGCCCTGCGGTGATGAACAACTCTAAATCCGCAAGCCTCAAATAACTTAAAAGACGATTCATCATACTTCCCCTGAAAGAGATATCGATATTTTCGATATGTAATATCATTTATATCGTCAATACAAATATTAAGCAATGAATTATGCTCTGAGAAATATATGACAACGAATAAGGAAAAATTTATGAGTGCTCAGGGAAAAAGTTTACACATTTTAATGCACATATGTCGTTTTAACTTCGGGACTTTCGAAAAAGAAGAGTTTCAGAAATTCTTACGGATGGGCCTTATATTTGCCCTCATCATTGGTATCTATTGGACATTGAGGCCTTTAAAGGATTCTATTTTCATCCAATTGGTTGATAAAATGGATCTCCCATACGCTAAGACAATATCGGTGTTGGCATTGCTTCCCTTGGTGATGTTCTACACACGATTGTTAGAGAGCACATCTCGAGAAAAGATGCTCATCATTTTGCCAGCGTTTTACGGCCTTACTATTTTAGGGTTTGGTGCTGTCATGTTTATTGCCCAAGCCCCCGCAGAAGAAATCGCCGTCCGTTCAATGCTCCCTTATATTGGCACTAAGATTTTGGGCTACCTTTGGTATTTATTTGTCGAAAGTTTTGGATCCCTCGTCGTTGCCCTCTTTTGGGCATTTGCAACGGACACGACGGAAGCCCCTTCCGCCAAAAGAGGCTTTCCTTTAGTCGTAACGATGGGACAGATGGGAGGGGTCATTTGCCCTTATGGGATTGGGGGACTCCCCCATCGCCTTGGGTTAACCACGGATACGCTTTCTATGATGATCCTCGGGCTCTTAAGTCTCAGCATTATTTTGATGGTACGGTACTTTTTACGGGCAACCCCCAACCATCTTCTCACCTCTTTTCACGGGAAAAATGAGAAGGAAGAGGAAGTGAAGCAAGAACCTGGCTTCTTGGAAGGTTTGAAGCTCATGCTCTCCCACCGATATCTCATCGGCATGTTTGCCGCAAACTTTATCTATGAGCTCATCGTGACAATCTTTGACTTCAATTTTAAATTAGCAGCAGGGACAGCCTACTCAGGGGTTGCGCTGAGCAACTATTTGAGCCTCTACGGTTCAAGTGTCAATATTGTCTCCTTAGCGTGTTTGCTCTTAGGCATCAGCAATGTTACACGATTTCTGGGTGTAGGGGTTGCCCTGGCTGCCATGCCAATCATTGTGGGAATTGCACTGTTTGGCTTTTTGACCATCGACACATTGTCATTTTTGTTTGCTTTAATGGTTGGGTCAAAGGCCATCAACTATGCCTTAAACGGACCCGCCCTGAAGCAGCTTTACATTCCAACGACGACCGATGTTCGTTTCAAAGCGCAAGCCTGGATTGAGACTTTTGGATCTCGAGCCTCCAAAGAAGCAGGTTCCATTTTTAATATGTTACTCAAACCCTTGCAAACCACTTTTGGCGTTGTCACAGGAAGAGCTCACTACCTAACTTTAAGTGGAGCGATCGGATTTCCCCTACTTGCCGTGTGGCTTTTTGTGGCCTTTTATTTAGGCAGAAACTTTCGAAACGCAATTCAAGAGAATAAAGTTGTCTGCTAGGGATATTGTTGTCCTGGTATGCTACTGGCAGTTATTTTGCCAGCAGGTTAATTGCCTCCATCGGAGTTCATAAAACGATACATACGGGACTCTATTTAGGACTTATTGCGGTGCTCATGTTATGGGCTACATTCTTCTTCTTTCCCAACTCCATCTTGGCAATATGTTCATCGTTATCCTTATTTTTATTGGGGTTCGGAATTCTGTTCCCAAGCATGGCGAGCTCTTCCCTTAATTTATTTAAGGACCTTAGGACACAAGCCTCTTCAATACTTGGCCTTATTTCCATCAGCTCTGCCTATATCGGGAGCTTCAGCGCAGAATGGGCTGATGAATCAAGATTAGTCGGCTTGGCGTTATATGTCTTGATCTGTAGTGTGTTAGCGTTGGGCATATATCAAAGGCGTGATCGGGGGATGATCTTATGAGTCCTCTTTTGAGGCCCTATTTTTTGGCATCGAACTTTACGTTTTGTCAGACTTCTTTTTATGAGCTTTTGTCCGTGGCACTTTTTTTACCGGCAAAGGCAACTCTTTAGCCGTGATTCTGATCAAGTGGGACAACCAATCAGCGTCTTCCCATTGATCGCCTGAAATATGGAGGTAGGCCTTTGCGCCAGGATAGGGATATCCCTCCTCAAAATCGCCAATAAAAGCCTTTCCAGCCACTGTTGGTTTGACAAACAATTGATCATCACAGACCAAAGCCACAACTTTGCCGTCAAAATAAATGCAGTACCCGCCAAACATCTTTTTTGCAAGACAGGTCCCAGCGTCAGCAATCTGTTCAAGAATAAAATCAACGCTGCTTTGTTGAGAGGCCATAATATAGTCCCTTTTCGTTAAGTGTACATCCAATGCCAGGGTGATTGTTCTTTCATTTAACCAGTCACACTATACAGAAAGGAAACCCATGCTGCAAATCCTAGATGTACGTATATATTTAAACAACTATTTACTTATACTGTATTTTTGGCTATAGTGAACTTAGGCTTTAAGGGACGCCTATACCCACAAAAGAGGATCTCACCCTAGACTCGTTATCGGATCTTATATTATTCGTTTAACATTTTTGTTTTGCCAGATTGTGGGTTATATGGCGATAAAACATAAAGGTGTTCAAATGAATAAATCACGTAAAGCCTCGACTCTTGAAGAATACAAAATCCAAGCATCTATCCTGTTAAAATCATTAAAAGGAAAAGACGCGGCAAAGGCTGTCAAACGATTGAAACGTCTGCCAGAATATGCTAATCTTTCCACGGCCGAAATATTGCAAAGAGATATTAAACGCAAACACGCTCTTCTCCTCATTGCCTTTGAAAATGGATTTGGCTCTTGGCTTGACCTTAAGATGCAGATCAATTTCATCGTTGGGGGGTATCTCAATCCCTGGTTTGCAAATTACAACGAAGCAAAAACACATCTTAAGGCAACGGGAGGATTTTTGTTGCCCTATAAAAAGCAGTTTTTTATTTGTGAAGCCGATTACATGAAGCATATCGGATTTAACCCAGACGATCCCGATTGGCTATTGATTGGGTATGATTGGGCAGTTCCTGAGGATACAAAGGCTTGGCAACGACTCTATAAGAATTGGTCTCAATCCAAGGGAGGTCGCCATGGGTAAACCTCTTCCAAACAATAATTTCTTGAAGGGCATTTGGGAACCTTTGGCTTTTGAATGCAATATCCACGACCCGGTCGTTGTGGGTGAGATCCCTAAAGAGCTCAATGGTACATATTATCGAAATGGCCCGAACCCCCAATATGTCTACTCAGAAAACTATCATATGTTTGAAGGGGATGGGATGGTCCATGCTGTCACCTTTCACAATGGCAAAATAAGTTATGAGAATCGATGGATACGTACAGAAAAGTTTTTGAAGGAACGAAAATCCGGCAGAAGTTTGTTTGGGGGCATGCGTGATTTCATGGCGCGGGATGAATCCGTCAAAAATGCTTCTGGCAATACGGCTAATACGAATATCATTTGGCATCACAATAAATTATTAGCCTTGAACGAAGGAGCTCAACCTGTCGAACTTGATGTCCACGATCTCAAGCAATGCCAGCCGTACGCCTTTATGAACAACACAATGGACCGCACCATGATGGCCCATCCAAAGATTGATCCCAAAACAGGGGAACTATTTTTTTATAGTTATTTTGGACCTGATTTTAGGTATTTCATCGCAGATAAAAATGGGCAAATCACCCATCAAGAAAGCATTGCGATGCCTTTTATATGTATGATGCATGATTTTGCCATAACAGAAAGCTTTTGTATATTTCCCCTCTTTCCTTTGACTTGGAATTTTTCGCGTCTTATGAAAGGGGAACCTATTTTTAAATGGGAACCAAACTTGAATACACGCTTTGCGATACTGCCAAAGTACGGCAATCAGAAGGATGTGATTTGGTTTGAGGATCAAGCCGCCTTGGGCTTTCACGTTGTGAATGCCCATGAAGAGGAGAATAAAATTATTCTTGATATGGTAGTGATGGAAGATATACCAAAGGATGCGGTTGCCTTTGCGGATGACAATGCCTCTTATGTAAATTATTTGACACGGTGGATCTTTGATCTTGAAACAAGAAGGGTCACGAAAGAAAGATTGGATGATATGAACGTGGAATTTCCGCGCATTGACGAGCGTTTCGTGGGACAAAAGAATCGTCATGCTTACATGAATGGCACGATTCATAAGAACCCCAACAATCTCTTTGATGCGATCGTCCATTATGACAAGAAAAGCAACAATAAGACTATCCATCATTTTGGTGCGGGATCATTTCCCCTCGAGCCCCTATTTGTTCCTCGTGCGGGCTCGTCGATGGAAGGGGATGGTCATTTGTTAAGTTACGTCTATCGAGAAGCCCTTAACCGAAGCGATTTGGTAATTCTTGATGCACAGCATATTGATCAGGAGCCAATCGCTGTCATCCAGTTCCCCCATCGGGTTCCTTTCGGATTTCATGGATGTTGGGTTGCAAAAAATCCCTCTTGACCCTCACGTCACGTGATATCTTAGCCTTTGAATTATATCGTTCAGAGAAGGGAAATTACATGCGGTATACGGTAACTCAATTAGCCAAGATATCAGGCGTCAGTGTCCGGACTCTTCATTGGTATGATGAGATCGGCTTGCTGAAGCCTGCCTATTATCAAGACAATGGTTACCGGTACTACGAGAAAGAGCAGCTTCTGTTATTGCAACAGATTTTGTTCTTTCGCGAATTGGGTTTCAAGCTGAATGATATCCAGAAGATCATTGAGAGTGATGCTTTTGACAAGATCGAAGCCTTGCAAACTCACAGATCTACCCTGGTGGAAAGTAACCGTCGTTTGAAATCCTTAATTCAAACGATCGATAAAACAATCTTACACTTGAAAGGGGAAAAACCAATGACAGACAAAGAGTTGTATTATGGCTTTGATTCGCAACAGCAAAAGCGTTACGAAAAAGACTTGGTCAAAATGGGCATTGTCAATCAGGAGTTCATGGACACATACAATGAAAAGACAAATCAATGGACTCAAAAAGACAAGGATCATTTTGTGACGGAAGGAAAAGATATTAACGACGCGTTGATCGCGGCGATGAATCAAAAGCTGCTCCCTTCCTGCGAAGAAGTCCAAGCAATTATCCATCGGCATCACGCTTGGGTGGGTTGGAATCCAACCAAGGATCGTTATATGGCTTTGAGCGAACTTTATCACACCCCTGAGTTTGCAGCATTCTATAAGCAACTGCACCCTGAGTTGCTTGAGTTTATCACCGAAGCCATGGGCGTGTATGCGCGAAAAAACCTATCTTAGCCTTTGAATTAAGGGGGTCACTTCATGTGACTCCCTTTTATATTCCAATGGTTTTTCAAGAGTTTTCTTGTTCAGTTCAACAATGATGGTGCTATAGACTCCTCTCTAAATATGATCGTTCGAAGGAAGAGTATGTAACACATTCTTTCATGAAAAAACTTTACATACAAAGCAGAGATGTGGTAGTTTTTTTTAATCTCCAAAAAATGTTAGATTTCAAAATTGATAGAATTCATTAAAAAATTTTTCCCCGTTATTATTGCGTTGTTTTTAGATCCTACCATCATAAATGCCATGGACACCCTACATGCAAATGAAGCAGAGAGAGTTTGCACCCCTTTATATTACGATCCTGTGGAAGAAGAGAGATTTATGGGGGAAATAGGACTTCAATCCTTACCCGCAACGGCAAATTTTGTATCGCAAAATAGTCATCAGTTATGCTTCGTTGCGCCCGCTCACAGCTCAGACAAAGCATCTCCAACTTTTCAAATTATTGAACAGCAAGTAAGAGAATTTCGGCCAACTTTTATGATATTAGAAGGGTTTAGTAACTCTGAAGCTTCTATTCGAAATATTTCCGAAAGCTGTTTTAGAGAGGGTGTTTTAGAAGAACCAAGTTGCGGGTTTTGGGGGGAACCACATTTTGCAGTATACTTAGCATTAAAACATCGCATCCCTTTTGTAAGCGGTGAGCCACGGATGAAAGATGAAGTCGCTTTCCTTCTTTATAAGAATTTTACCGAAGAAGAGATCGCCTACTTTTATCTTATTCGCCAAACACAACAATATTATTGCAATAATAGTGTCATAGGCGAGGGGCCAATAGAATTATATTTCAATTCAATTTGCCAACCCTGTGCATCAAACGTATCAACGATAGGTGGTGAAGAATGGCTTCCCCAATTTGGATGCAAATATAGCTTCAACGGTTGTAAATCTTGGTTCATGAAGACTTATGAGCGGCCCTTGACATTAGCTGAATGGGGTAGCTTTAGAATTTACAATCCTAAGGAGACATCTCTCACACTCTACAAACTTTATGTGGAAAGCATGTATTTTAGAGACTTGCAAATCCTGAAAGTAACTCAAAACGCAATGTCCACTCACGCAAGAGTCCTCGTGGTCTATGGAGCGAGCCATTACTATACTCAACACAAAGCCCTTGAGAGCTTTTTTGATAAGCCCAAATATAATGAATTTAAAGGGGTCATTTCATGTGACTCCCTTCTATAACCCCATCTTACATTCTCTTCCCAACAGGAATGGTTGGATTTAATCTCACAATAGGTTATAGAAAAGGAATAGGGTACATCACATACAAACAGCCAACTATGACAAAAGTTATTCTCTACATTGCCACCAGCCTCGATGGTTTTATCGCAGACAAAGACGGCGGTGTTGATTGGTTGCCCCACCCCCCAAATGATGAGGGGGATGAATTTGGGTACAAAGCGCTTATGCACCGTGTCTCAACAATTTTGATGGGAAGCCGAAGTTATCGCCAAATCCTAGGCTTTGGGGAGTGGGCCTGGGGGGATAAAACGACTTACGTATTTACTTCTCAACCCTTAACAACAACACGAGACGATATTCTGTTTGTGAATGAAGACGCTAAGAGGTTTATGGAAAAGCTTAAAAGTCAGAATCTGACCCAAGACATCTGGCTCCTTGGCGGTGCTGAATTGGTGACGTCATTTGCAAAAGAGAAACTCATTGATGAATGCATCCTAACGGTTGTTCCCTCAACCTTGGGGGAAGGCATCAAATTAAAGCTTCCTTTGGAAGATTACATCTTGCAGGAAGCAAAGAAATGTTCTTACGGGATTGAGCAGAACCATTATGTGAGAAAGACAGGATGATGATTTAAGGGGAAGGATTTCCAATTCGAATCCCAAGTTTCTCTCGCACCGTAACCTAAAAAATTATTATACCCAACGAGGTTGCCCCATGGAAAAAACATTTTGGATAGACCCATATCAACAGGCTCTTCAGACCAGAATTGTGCAGGTAAATGGCAATGAAGTTTTGCTTGAAAAAACAATAGCTTATTCGTTTTCTGAGGGGGCAAGAAAGTGATAAAGCACATCTCAATGAGGTCGAGATTGTCGCCTCGAGAATGGAAGGGCCTCTGATCTATTATTCGCTTCCAGAAGGTCATAATTTCTCGCAGAATCAAGAAGTCCTTATGACTATTGATTGGCCGCGTCGCTATCGGCTCATGCGTCTACACTTTGCAGCGGAGCTCATCTTAGAACTTGTCACGAAGAAGTATCAACTTGAAAAGGTTGGTGCGCATATTTCAGAGAATAAGGCGCGCATCGATTTTCTATCCGACACAAATATCTCTTCCACCTTTGAAGATCTTTTGACAGATTATGCTGAAATTATCCGGCTTGATCAGGAAATTAG
Organism: Alphaproteobacteria bacterium; assembly: GCA_019746225.1. NCBI lineage: Bacteria > Pseudomonadati > Pseudomonadota > Alphaproteobacteria > Alphaproteobacteria bacterium. Next base: position 10,984 of record JAIESE010000039.1, read on the forward strand.
GACCGGGTATACAGACATTGCCACCCAAAGGCGTTTTTGGGAAATTGATGGATTCGCCCGTGTTCCTTGTGGCGGAACTCATGTAAAATCAACGGCCGAAGTTGGTCTTGTTCAATTAAAGAGATCTCATCCGGGGAAGTCTATCGAGCGGATTGAGATTACACTGATCGATGCGGAGGCGTGAATGAGCTCGACGACTCATTCCGGCACACCAGATCTCGTTCATTCGGGGCTTGATCAACGGCCTGATAACCCCCTCATCAACGACTATCGCCAGGCGGGAGATTATTTCTTCCGATCTATCTCAATTGACTGCCTGGATATAGGTCAAGGCGTAACAGCCTATATGTCGGGGGTTCCGGAAAAGGGGACAAACGTGGTTTACGTGAAGCAAGATGGGATCGTAACAGAAGATACTGTATTGCAAATCAACCGGTTTTATGATGTTAGGAATCTTGAGTTTGAGGTGATGATTCCAGTAGAGCATTGTCAAGAGGGATTGGCTGACCTTCTCAAAACCCATGGTTATCTCGAGGACGGCAAATCCGTTGCCATGGCTATTAATCTAGAAAATAAAGTCATAGCCTCTTTAGATGACGAGGCGACTATTAAGCCAACCAATGCCAATCTCACTGACTGGATGATTCCCCTGATAGAAGCGTTTGACTCTACTCCAGAAGTCACCTCCCTTTATGCGCATTGTCATGAAAACGCCTTGTCTAAAGGGGCTGAGCTTTATCATTATACCCTCTATCGTCAGGGTCAACCCATCTCCTCATTGACCCTATCTATTCAAGGCAAAAACGCACGAATAGACGACGTAGGCACGGTGCCTGAATTCCAGGCCAAGGGAAATGCAACGAGCCTTGTAAAGTATGCTCTATTAGAAGCTTCAAAATTGGGGGCATCACATTGCTTTCTGGAATCTTCTGTTTCCGGTCTTTCTATTTATCAAAAAATTGGTTTTCAAACCTTATTCCGAAATCGATATTATTCCCGGCAGAAGTCAGACTAAGATCTGCAACCCGGAGCCCCGTCCCTAGGCTTGAAGGTATATGATACAAAACAAAAACCATTTTTAGAGCGTTTTTCTTGAAATTAATCCTGAAATAGCAGATATTCTTGCTATAGTTCAGTCGAGGGCCCGTTCTTGTGATGGGATTGATACTTGACTCCAAAGTCTATGTACCAGGGATATTATGATGACAGGAATCAATCATACCAGCATAACAGTGAGGGATATTGATCTTCAGGGAAAAATTTATCCTGTTAAGAAAATAGGTCAAGGAATTCCTTGCCTCGTCATTGGTATTGGCACCCTTTTTGAAAACACACTCTCCCCAACTTTTTTTGCCCATTTTGAAACCTATATCAGCGACCTTTACTGGGTGACTGATCATGCCTTAACCAATCCCTCTTCCGTTACGATGGACACTCTGGTTGACGATATAAAGTCATTGGGGGAAGCTTTGGAATTATCCCAATACATTATCCTTGCGCACTCTGCTTATGGAATTGTCGCTTTGGAGTTTGCAAAAAAATATCCGCACCTGGCATCAGGCATCATTATGGTTGGGACCCCTGTCAATTTAAATCCTCAAGTAGCCGAGCAAAACAACAGAATTTTTGAACAACAAGCTGACCAGGACCGCAAGCGTATTGATGCCGAAAGACGCACACAGATTGCGAGCGAAGACCTAAATTCTTTGAATACCTCGGAGCGTTTCTTGCGTGAATATATTTATCGAGATGCGCCTCGATATTGGCATGATTCCTCTTATGACTGCACACCTATTTGGAAAGGCATTGTACTTGATAAGCTTATTGACCACTTTTTTTCAACCATCTTGCATGCCGTTGATGTTACGACCCATTTGTCCAGCATATCGACACCAATATTCCTTGCCGCAGGGGTCAGCGATTATGATTGTTGTCCCTGGTTATGGAACAACGTGAAGGATTTGCCTCCCCGTATGGCCATCAGCATTTTTGATGAAAGCGGTCATTGGCCTCACTTTGAAAAACCGGAGGTTTTTGATGAAAGAATCTTGCAGTGGGTAAAATCCCTTAAAAACCAACAGAAAAGGGCGATATGAAAAAACATCAATTCCCCCTCACACCCGAAACCCAAAAGTATGTTTATGACACGTTTTCTAAACATGCCATTGAAACCACAGGGATCGATGGGTTTGCAGAAGACCCTATCTCTTTTGAGATTCATCAAGACGACAAGCGTGTTGGATGCATTGTCGTTCGACTGTTCTGGGGACAACTCCATATCAAATATCTCGTCGTTAATGAGTCTTGCCGTGGACAAGGGATTGGCCGCCGCCTTGTCGAGCAGGCGTGCGACTATGCAAAAGAGCGAGGGTGTCACTTTGTGTTTGTAGAAACCTTAAGTTTCCAAGCTCCAGAATTTTACAATAAACTTGGCTTCAAGGTTGATTTTGTCCGCCATGGGTATGACAAGGGAGCCAGCTTTTATTATCTGAAAAGAGAGCTGAATGAACCTGAAAGCAGGAGTTAGAGACCGTTGACCTTCAAGACAACGTGGGAAAAAGCTGATCAACTTTATGACCTCTCACCTCCTATGATTGAGGGAATGGTCGCGCTTGCCTTTCCGGAAAATAAATTAGCGTCTCATGAAGTTATTTCTGGAGGATGCGCCAACCTCAATATTAAAATCAATCTGGAGGGACAAGCTCATCCCCATATCTTGCGAATTTATTTGCGGGATAAGGAGGCGGCTTATCTGGAGCAAACTCTCGGACGCCGCCTCAAAGACGTTATCCCTATCCCCCAAGTGACCTTTTTGGGTGACTTTGAGGGGCATCGCTTTGCGATTCTCGACTTTATGGACGGCATCCCTTTCCGGGATCTTCTGTTGGGAAGTGAACCGTTTGATATGGAACCCCTGATGATTGAAGCGGGTGACATTTTAGGCAAGATACAAGCGATTCGTTTTCCTTCTTCCGGCTTCTTTGATAGGGACTTGAAGATCCGAGAGCCCTTGACGCAAGAGGATTATCTCACCCATGCCAAAGAATCCTTAAACCATCCTACGGCGATCGATCAACTTGGAAAGGACTCGATTTCAAAGATCCTCACCCTTCTTGAAACCCATGCCACTCTATTTCCAGAAGCGCACGACAACCATTTGGTGCACGGCGATTTTGACCCGGCAAATCTTTTGGTTCTGAAAACCGACGGTGTGTGGAAAATATCCGGTGTGCTAGATTGGGAGTTTGCTTTTAGTGCGTCGCCCTTAATGGATGTGGCTAAGATGTTGCGGTATGCACACCGTATGCCGGCTGCTTATGAGAGTGCGTTTCTCAAAGGGTTACATAAAGGGGGAGTTGAGCTGCCTGAAGACTGGTGCCTTCGGTGTGATCTTGATAATCTGCTGTCCCTCCTGGATTGTCTTATTCGATGCCCGCCCGATCAACGCCCCAACCAGTGTGCGGATATCTGTGAGCTTATCGAGAGGATTCTATCCCGGAATGTTCCTTTTGAGAAAGACAGATAAAATGTCTGATGCATGGCAATGTCTTTATGAAGGCATGTCCTTCCCTCGAATATAAGGTCCAGAAAATACATTAGGCACACCTTGAAAATAAATTATGGAGGAAAATTTGGAACGAAAGAAATTTGAAGCTAGAAAAGAGAAAGTTGATACGCAGTTTGTCAGTTTCCAAAATTTCAGGGGTGTTTGGGCTAAGCAGTATTATTTTTATGTTGTAATAAGCTTTTTTCTCATTCTAATGAATACCATTTCAGCCTCAGAGCCACATGAAAGTGAAACTGATCTTTTTCAAAAGGGTCTAGAACTCGCAAAAAATAGAAAATGGTTAGAAGCGATTAATTGTTTTAAACCACTTGCTGAGCAAACATTTAACCCTCCCGAAGACAGGGCAATACCAGCACACAATCTTGCTCTCTGCTATTTTCAATCAGGTAACGAGTTTGAAGCGTATCATTGGTTTCAAGTAGCCAGAGCTGTTACCGCATACAGATTTGAACCCTCCAGGAGAAGCTTGGAACGAATGAACCTTCTTTTTTTGTTATTACCATATGAAGTGCTTACCAACATCGTTTCATATTTTACAATGCAAGATCTCTCACGGTTCAATACCGTTTCCCTTAGAGCTAATAGAGCTGTCATATTAGCCGTTACTCACACGAACTTCTTAACCTCAAAAAGTCCTTACGCCAGACAATTTATATGGCGATTGAGAGAGGTTCAGTTTGTTATGCAAGATGATCAGTTTGACCCACTGTCAATACAACTTAGATTAGTCCAACAAGCTAAAGTGACAAATGGATCTATCGAAGTCCATTTTCGTGATCCCAAGCATTTAAGGGATATTGTCGAAAGAATACCTCGGATTGAAGTCAAAGAAAGACTTTACTTCGTTCACGATAGGAATGCAAAAGATTTCGAAGAGTTAGTACCAACAGAAGGTGATATAGAAATAGGTTACTTTTTCTACTTCACGGCAAAGTTTCCTGTAAGAGTTACCGGGGTAATTCCAGACGAACTTCCTTATCCTATTTATTTTTCAAAACCAGTTGAGCAATATAAGCTTTCGTTAGGATGCAAGGGAGGAATTTCCAGTGGAAACTTAAGGAGTTACACTGGAGCTCATTACTTATCCAGTGCTCTTGAGAAATTTAATAATCAGCTCCTTGTTGAAAGAACGGCTGATGTCTATCAGCTTTTAGAAGATCGGAAAACATCTCGCCAACAGGAATCTTGGAAGTATCCAAGTTTCTTTGACCTTTGCCCTAACGTGTGTGTTATAAGTGGATCCGAAGTAGAAATGACACATACAGATATTGTCTGTGCGAAAAAACCTTTTATCTATATAGCAAAATCCATACCCGAAATCACTGATTTGCAGAATAGATTACAAGATTTTACACTCTCAATATCTTTTATCGATCCAGAATGCAGTCAATCCGGAGTATATTGCGACGATCCGCTGGATTTAAAAAGAGGCTTTGATATCTTTACTCATTCAGATCTTACACTCTCTGGTACAATAAATCTTCCTGATCATTTCCTTACATTGAGAACTAATGGTAATTTTTGGTGTTGGACATTGAATTTACATGCCGAAGCTTTTTTTATAAGGTCGAAAAAAAGTTTTAATGCAGGTCCGCACTCTCGCATACTTGAAGAAAATATAAAGCCGAGCGATATGTCGACAAGTGATTGGGAAAAATTACTAGACTATTGGATTCAGTCAGGATTTTTTTAATAGAAGTGTACCTAACAATTCGGACAGAAATTTAAGATATGGTCCTTGAAAAGGGGTGCTACAATTTATTGAAGTCTTGATAGTCTATCAACTTTCTTAAATCATTGTTAGAGCGAATCTCAATCAATCTCGGTTCAGGATATTTCTCTTTCAGGCTCTCAATCTGGAGTGCAGCACCCTTTTTAAAGCGCCACAGGTATTTGAGAAAGTCCCAAGTGATCCTTTCCTCACACCCCTCAGGTTTGTCAGGCATTTGAGGTCGTGCTAAAAGAAGCCTCTTAAAAACACGGGATAGGCATACATATCTCGGGGGATTGAGAAAGATAACGAGATCACTGATCGGGTACCGGGTATCTAACGTGGAACGGGAGGTGCCTTCAATGATCCAAACCTCTTGATCCATCAACTTTCGCTGGTCCTCTATAAAATCCTTTCTCGGGCGTAATACCCACCCTTTATCCCATAGAAATTTATCGAGATGAAATACAGGGAGTCCCGATTTTTGTCCAAGCTTTATGGCCAAGGTGGATTTTCCACTGCCCGGCGCACCAAAGATTGTAATTTTCGAAGGCATTTTGGTCATAAAATACTCTATTGATTTGGGATTTTAGTCTGCTGTCTGAGAAACATATTTCAAGCAGACCTCGCCTTATTGTACCAAAAGAGTTTCCATGACAATCAGAGGATGATCCCCCGTTTCATCTGTTTTGTATATCGTCCACCCTTTTTTCTTGTACCACTCACAATGGGAGGGATCTAAGGCCAAGAGGTACAGTTTTTTGTACCCCAAAGATTTGGTGTACTTCAGGGCCCACTCATGAAGATGACTTCCAATACCTTGTTTCTGATACGCATCTTTGACCAGAAAGGCTCCCAGCCAAGGGGTAATGTCCTTCTCCTGATAGAGCTCTTCCCGCTGAAGCATCGCGCACCCCACAAGTTTTGGGCCGTCCAACGCCAGCATAGTGATGGGCAAATCAGAACTTTGAGTTGTTTTGACGAGCCATTGTTGAACTCTCTCAACAGTCGACCCTGGATAAAAGGTGCCCCATAGCTCAAACATCCATTGAGCCAATTCATCAAGATGATGTGGATGATCCTTCAAAAGTGCAAGACTAATCATAAACCCTCCCCCTTATTTCTTGATCTTTCGTTCCCCTAACCTACTCGGTTCTAACGAATTTGATAGACACAGTAAATAGCTATAATGAACAAGGAATCCTTTCAAAGACATAGGGTTGAAAATTTATTCTCTTTTGAGCCTCTTTTATTGAACAAGATAGACCTTGAATAAGTGTGGATTACAATGCAAGATTTTGATATGCCTGAGATATATATTAATTGCGTGTCTCTTCTATTAAATTTAAAAGGACCCATCAATGAGTCAGAACTACTTTCAAAAAATGGTGCTTGCCCTTTTAATTGGGATGCCAGGCATAACATCAACAAAAGCGCTGGTTCTAGAAGATCTGATCTCAAAAGGAAGTGTTGAGGCCACCTTCAAAAATAAGAAGATTGGGTTCTATATTGGTTCCTTTGATCCCCTCCACAAAGGACATGAAGCACTTGCTAAACTTCCTATTAATAAGGGCCTTTGCGATTATGTAATCGTCTACCCATCCTGGGGGGGAGATGGGTTTAAAAGCCGCGTGGATATTTCTATTCGCCAAGACATGTTGTATTCCGTATTTGCAGATCATCCAAGGGTAATCGTAACGCGTCTACCTCCCCAAGATATTCAAGACCTGTTAACCATACCAACACAGGAACCCCCTGTGGGCGACAAAACGTTTGTAAAGCCCGCCTTTGAGGGAATGGAATTCATCGGCATCACAGGGTCTGATACGGCCCTGGCTTACAAGGGTTCAGAAGCTTCACAAATTTTTATGCGCGGTATTCAAATCCCTACGAAGTACAAAAACCATACGGTTGGCGGCATTATGGCTCTTCCAACAACCAGTTTTATTGTCGGCGAGCGTGAAGGTGATGATTTGTCTTCATTGACCGGTGTTAATGCTGGCCGCCCCATCGTTGCCATTGTAAAGGACGATGCAACACAAAAGATTTCCTCGACGGCCGTGAAAGAAGCCATTGCTTCAGGGGCATCAATCGAAGGTATGGTGAGTCCTTCTGTTGTGAAAATTATCGAGAGCAAAGGGTTGTATCGGGGAAATTAGTGAGGACGTCCTATTATAGGAGCTGAGTGCTTTTGCCCCATGGTCATGGGGTGACATTCCTTTAGAATCAAGAAATGATCCAACAGATGAAAGGACGGTCTTCATGAAAATCTATACAAAATTTATCAGTGCTATTCTTTATGCTTTATCAACGCCGATAATAGCGGCTCAGGGGTTTCTTGACTTTGAGGATGGACAGGTTGGCTACCACACGGGCGCACAAGTATCCTATTATGGGGAGTATGGCGCCAAGGCAGTTAAAGAGCTTAGATCTTTTCCCTTAACACGATGTGATCCCGTTCCCATCGATCCCATTGGCGATGTCAAAGTCTTCTTCACCTCCGCTATTGAAGGGCATCAACCGATGCAAGGTCAGGGAATTGTCATCCCAACGCCAGAATCCTTAACAAGGATCGTCGCTGTTCGAGGGAAAGCAGGCAGTAGCGGGAACCGTTTTGAAGCTTATATCGGTTACAATCCGGCTGAATTTGCTGTAAAAGGACGCAACCGCACTAAAATTCATAGGGGCGTTTTGTTGGCTCTCCAGGTCAAAGACACGCGCCATGTTGAAAACAGAACCGTGCAACTATTTTCAGACGCTCAACACCTCACGAATATGATCATTGGTCAGCAAATCCAAAAGCTTCTTAAAGATCCTAAGGATTTCAATTGGAATAGCCCCGTTTTTCAAAAGCATTTTCAAGACATGCTCCCCCAAAGAGAGGGATTTTTTATTGCCCATCAGATGATAGGTATGAATATAGCCTATTGGACAAAAGAAGAAAATCGCCTGAAAAAGACAACTTATAAAGGAAGAAAAGAATAGGGGAGGCGCTGACGTGTTACTCACAAGATATTGCACGGGATAATGCCCCTTACGGTATCACTGTCTTTGTCGTTGCTCCCGGCCCTGTGGAGGGGCAAATGTTTGAAGGATTAAAGGAGGACGTAAAAGTCCAATGCTTGGCCTCCATGCCAACGGGCAAACCTGTTAAAATACAGGAAGTTGTCGACATAATTGATATCCTTAGCTTCGGGCAAAGCACCAAGTGCCACGGGGGGTATTTTTGATTTGATAGGTGCCTCTTACCGGCATTTATGGCTGTTATCAGAGAAGTCCCCAGGGTACCACCATTTATTTTGATATGCTGCAGAATGAGTAACTAACATAGGCTACCGATTCTCGCAAAGAAGAATAGATATCCCGCCATTCAAAAAAATGGCATGAGCGGCATAAATCGTCTTTACCCCCAACCGGTTCAAAAATCAAGCGGGAACGGGGCACATGAAAATATTGTGAGAGAACCTATTCCCCTTAATACCATGTCTTCACTTCGCCTTATACCGCCAGCAGTCGATGAGGTGATCATTCACCAACCCAACCGCCTGGCAGTAAGCATACATAATGGTGGATCCCACAAACGTCATGCCGCGCTTCTTTAAATCTTTTGAAAGCGCATCACTTAATGCTGTCTTGGTAGGTATATCTTTCATTTGTTGAGCATGTTTCGGGGATGGCTTCTCTTTCAAGAAACCCCACAAATACGCATCAAACGTCCCAAACTCTTTTTGAATATCCAAGAAGACTCGTGCGTTTTTTCGGGTTGCATAAATCTTCAGCCGATTGCGGATGATATCAGGATTGGTGCGCAACTTCTCCAACGCTTCATCCGTCATGGCCGCCACCTTAACGGGATCAAAGGTGTGAAAAGCGCGCCGATACCCCTCACGCCGCTTCAAAATCGTTTCCCAGCTCAACCCCGCTTGCGCTCCTTCCAGGATGAGCATCTCAAATAAATGCTGATCATCATGAGACGGAACGCCCCACTCTTCATCATGGTACTTTGCATAAAATTCTTGGCCCGGCTTGCTTCCAAAACACCGCTTTTTACCGTCTGTCCCCACTTGTGTCATTTGATCATCCTTTCGTTTTCCATGATTTATATCCCAATTCTTGGCAGAAATGCCAGATAGAGACTGCTCCATTTCAAAAATCTAGAATTCAAACTGGGGGCCGTAATTTACCAACCCCCTCCCCGCCATATGTCATTAGCAGTTGAATTTTCTGCGAATATTCTATAAAGATGAGGAATACAGATCATATTAAATTTCTACATTTCAGTAGAGGAGGATTTCATGGGAATGAGTTTTGGCCATATGGCCTTATTGTTAGTCATTGTTTTGGTGATCTTTGGCGCCGGTAAACTGCCGCGTGTCATGGGCGACATCGCCAAGGGCTTGAAAGCCTTTAAAGATGGCATGAAGGATGGTGAAGATGGTGATAAGATTGCAAAACTTCCCGACGACAAAAATAACGCTGCTTGATTGAGATAGTCCATGATTGATATCGCCTGGTCAGAATGTCTCTTTATCGCGCTGATTGCGTTAATTCTCATTGGGCCCAAAGAACTTCCGACCCTCTTAAGATATATCGGTAAGTGGGTTGGAAAAGTCCGCATCTTCGCCAAAGAATTTACCTCTCAGCTTGATCTTGAGGCTCACATGGAAGAAAAAGACGTCCAAAAAGTTCCTCTAGATAAGGAGTTACCTCCCTCACAGCCCCCCAAAGATCAAGAAATATGATGACCGAAACCCCTCATGATGCGCCTCAGCCGCTTCTTCAACATCTGTTAGAACTACGCACCCGTCTCATCTATGCCTTGATTGGGTTCTTCTGCGCCTTCATTGTTTGCTACATGTATGCGGAAGAGATCTTTCGTTTTCTTGTGCAGCCCTTAGCAACCCTATTGCAGGAAAAGGGCCAACGCCGCCTCATTTATACTGGTCTTACAGAAGCCTTTCTCACCTACATCAAGGTTTCCGCGTTTGCCGCCGCTTTCCTTTCTTTTCCCGTAATCGCCTCACAGCTTTGGATGTTTATCGCACCTGGCCTTTATCGCCAAGAGCGCAAAGTTTTTATCCCCCTGCTCCTAGCCACACCCGTTCTTTTCCTCATCGGAGCCGCGTTTGCCTACTATGTCATATTCCCGGCAGCCTATGCCTTTTTCTTAAGCTTTGAATCCCCAGGTTCTACGGGTCAATTGCCCATAGAGCTTGAGGCTAAAGTGAACGAATACTTGTCTTTTGTCATGCGACTGATCTTCGCCTTTGGCATCAGTTTTGAATTGCCCGTTTTGTTGACATTATTAGCCAATGTGGGTATGGTCAGCTCGCGAGGATTGATCACAAAATGGCGTTTTGCGATTGTAGGAATATTTATCCTCGCTGCCATCGTTACTCCACCTGATATGCTCAGTATGGTCGGATTGGCCATACCGCTCATTATCCTTTATGGCGTATCTATTCTCATGGTAAGATGGGTTGAAAATCGAAACCAATAATGGTCCCGTTAGTAGAGTTTAAAGAATGTTAGATCTGAAATTAATTCGTACCCAACCAGAGATCCTAGACCAAGCGCTCACTCGCCGGGGGAAACCGGTTATGAGCGCGCAAATTCTGGATTTGGATACCAAACATCGGGCAGCATTGACGGAACTCCAAACCTGCCAAACCAATCGTAATGCGCTTGCCAAACAATTTGGTGAGGCGAAAAAAAAGGGCGAAGACACCACCGCTTTATCTGCCGAATCTGATCGCTTAAAGGCCGAAATTGCGCGGTGGGAAAAAGAAGTCGAAACCCAAGACCAAGCCTTGCACGACATTTTGGCCGTTTTACCAAATTTACCCGCCCCTGACGTTCCGATGGGCAATGATGAATCCGACAATAAAGTGCTTCGAACTGTTGGAACACTCCCCACATTTGACTTCACCCCGAAGTCACATTTTGAGCTTGGAGAGGCGCTTGGCTTGATGGATTTTGAGCGCGCTGCCAAAATTTCCGGTTCTAGATTTGTCATCATGTATGGCGATTTGTCACGGCTCGAACGGGCTCTGGCAGCTTTCATGCTCGACATTCATACCCGCGAGTTTGGCTACAAAGAGGTATATCCCCCTCTCATGGTGCTAGACAAAAGTGTTTATGGGACCAGTCACCTGCCCAAATCACGGGAAGATATGTTCCAGACAACAACAGGTTTGTGGCTCTTGCCAACGGCAGAAGTTGCCTTAACCAGTATAGTTGCAGAAGAAACATTAAGCGAACAATCTCTCCCGATACGCTTTACAGCTTACACCCCTTGCTTTCGATCCGAAGCGGGAGCTGCCGGAAAAGACACGCGCGGCATGATTCGCCAGCACCAGTTCGGCAAAGTAGAATTGGTTAGCATTACAACGCCCGACCAGTCCGTCGCTGAACATGAGCGCATGACATCAGCTGCCGAAAACATTCTTCAGCGCCTTGAACTTCCCTATCAAGTGATGGAGCTTTGCACAGGCGACATGGGATTTGCCGCTGAAAAAACCTATGACTTAAATGTGTGGCTACCCAGTCAAAATACCTATCGAGAAATCTCAAGCTGTTCCAGATGCAATGATTTTCAAGCGCGTCGCATGAACAGCCGCTACCGCCCGCAACCGACGTCAACAGAACCAAAACCTAACCTCCAATTTGTTCACACCCTTAACGGATCTGGATTAGCGGTTGGGCGAACTTTAATTGCGATTATGGAAAACTATCAACAACCCGACGGTAGCATCCGCATCCCAAAAATTTTGCAAGCCTATATGGGAGGCGTTGAAGTTATTCAAAAAGAGGTCTAAACTACAGCCATGCGTATTCTGTTAAGTAATGATGACGGCATTCATGCCCCAGGCTTAAAAACCTTAGAAAAAATCGCCCGCGAGTTGTCGGACGATGTTTGGGTTGTTGCGCCAGAAATGGACCAGAGCGGTGCCAGCCATTCTTTAACTTTACGAGATCCATTGCGTATTCGAGAAATCTCTGAACGACGCTTCGCCATTAGCGGCACACCAACAGATTGTGTGATGATTGCAGCGAAACACATCTTGAAGGAAAAGCCACCCACCTTGGTTTTATCCGGTGTCAATCATGGCAGTAATATGGCGGAAGACATCACTTATTCCGGAACAGTTGCAGCCGCTATGGAAGCTTCTGTTTTAGGAATCCCTGCAATCGCATTGAGCTTGGTCGTCGATTATAACCACCCCGCAAAATGGTCAACCGCGGAACATTATGCACCGGACATTATCCGACGCTTGCTAAAAATTAAATTTCAGGACAATATATTTATCAATATTAATTTTCCAGACCTGATCGCCTCTTCAGTAAAAGGAATTGCGATTACCAATCAAGGCCAACGAAGAATTGTATCCAACCTGGAAGAAAAGGTTGACCCTCGCGGTGGTCAGTATTATTGGATAGGAGCCATCCATTATGATGGGAGTGGGGACGAGGGCACAGATCTCAAGGCCAACGCCAACGGAATGATTTCCGTCACGCCTCTATCTTTGGATTTTACCCATAAGGAAACAATGACCCAACTAGAAAAGGTATTTGACTAAAAATGAATAATAATAAAATAACTCAAATTACTTTGGCAATTTTCACCCTTGGAAGCTTAGCAGGATGTACACACTTTACCTCACAATCAAAATCAGATAACCCTGATAATGATCCTCTTACAACAAGATCTGGATGGAATAAGAGTAGATTGGATGAAGTAACGGGACGCAGAAATGTAGAAAAACTCCAGAAACCTAGCAGCACATCCCCCAGACAACCGTATTCTAGGACACGGTATTGATCATGGCAGATAAGGAAACGATGAACTATTTAGAAGAGGTGTTTGTAAATCATGAAGAACTATAGAAAGACTCAAATTGCTTTGGCCATTCTCGCTCTTGCGACTCTCGTTGGATGCTCAACGCGTAGCGGCCCCCCAGCTTCTGTTCACTATGACAAAGCTGTCAGCCCCTACCATGTTGTCAAAAAAGGAGACAGCATTGCTTCCATTGCACGAAAATATAAAATGGATAAACGGGAGCTTATCCGAACAAACGGCCTTGAGTCCCCTTACCGCATTGTAAAAGGCCAGCGTTTACTTGTGCGACCCCTCAAGACAAAGTCTTCGATGCGCGAGGAAATGGATGAATCAGAAATGCCAGCAACGGAAGAAGTAGGCAACGTTTCAGAGGATGATGAAGTTCAGGTAAAACCTCTGGCGGCAGTATCCGCTTTGGGTGCGGGCGCAATGGCACATGAAGCTCTTGAATCTGGAGGCAGAATGAATCCCGAGGTGGATGATGAAGCTGAAGCTGAGCCCGCCATAGATAACCAAGATCCTTCTCAAAAAGGCAAATATGATGACGATGATGTTGGAGATGAAGATGGCACAAGGCGCCCTAAAATGGAACAGTCATCAGGCATTCCTGCAGCACCCCCCGCTGCATCCGGCTATACGTGGCCGGCTCAAGGCAATGTTACTCGCGACTTTAGTCCTGCTGGTAAAGGGAAAGCCCAAAACGATGGTATTAATATTGCCGCCGCCAAAGGCTCTCCCGTTGTTGCTGCTAATAACGGTGTTGTTGCCCATGCCGGCAATCAATTGCGCGGCTTTGGAAATGTCGTCCTTGTGAAGCATGACAATGGGACAATGACCGTTTATGCCCATCTTGATAAAGTTGCAGTCAAAAAAGGGGAGGTGGTCAACGCGGGCCAAAAAATTGGAACTGTTGGACAAACAGGAACGGTTAAGGAACCTCAACTCCACTTTGAGATTCGAAAGGGCCGCAAACCCATCAATCCAAACAATTACTTAAAATAATAGGGATAGGCATGACAGAATCTCACGGCTTTCTGCTCCTTGCAAGTTTTGAGGTCTAGGACTTAACAATCAAGTGTTTATAGAGTTGGATGTTTTCAAACTCTATGGTATGAATAGAAAAAATTTAAATGAGGAATATATATAATGAGCGGTTTTGATCCAATGGCATTTTTGCCTTTTGTGCTAATTTTTGGGGTATTTTACTTTTTAATTTTACGCCCTCAACAGCAAAAGATGAAAAAACACCAAAATATGCTTAACAGCTTGCGTCGAGGAGACCGCGTAGTCACCAATGGTGGTTTGATTGCCACCGTTACAAAAATTGTCAGTGACGGTGAAATTCAATTAGAAATTGCTGACGATATCCGCGTTCGCCATGTCCGCGGCATGATTGCAGAAGTTTTGGCAAAAACAGATCCTGTTACCCCATCAGCCTCTTCTCCTTCGCAAACAAGTTCTCCAATTGTTCGCAAACTTGAATCCTCAAAATCAAAGGGATCCAACAAATCTGCAGCAAACCGTTCCAAAGGAAAAGCAAAGAAATGATTTTTATCCCGCGCTGGAAAATTTTTTCTATCCTAGCCGTATGTTTTGCAGGCGTTTTATTTGCCTTGCCAAACGTCCTGTCGCCGGAGCTATACAGTAAATTACCCGCTGCCTTTCAAAAGACGATAAATCTTGGGCTTGAATTAAGAGGCGGATCACATCTTCAATTTGAAGTTGATCTAAACTCAGTTCATAAAGACCAATTGCTGAACACACTGGACGAGGCACGCACAACTTTACGCAAAGAACAAATCGGCTATTCGGGCCTCTCGATTAACCAGAAGCAAGGGAATATTACCTTTACTTTGAGAAATACCAACGCAGATGCAACCCAAAATGAAAAAGCCCTTAAGGCTCTCAAGAAGATCGATCCTCAAGCTACCGTCGTCATTACTCCAGAAGGCTTGGGTACGCTTACTTTGGCTCAGGACTCTGTTGAGCAACGCAATCGCGCTGCTGTTGAACAATCTATTGAAGTCATCCGTCGTCGTATTGATCCAGATGGCACCAAAGAACCTCTCATCCAGCGTCAGGGCAAAGACCGAATCATTGTTCAGCTGCCCGGTGTTGAAGACCCAGGTGAGGTTAAACGCTTGATTGGTCGCACGGCCAAAATGACCTTTCGGATGGTTGATGAAGAAGCAGGACCTGTTGAGGTTACTTCCACGGGTCAACCTCGCGCTAACGTTCCACCAGGCTCAGAAATTTTAAAGATGGAAGATAAATCTGAGACAACGCGATATATTGTTGTAAAGAAGCAAATTGGGATCAGTGGCGATAATCTCATTAATGCCCAAGCAACCTTTGAACACGACAGCGGAACCCCTGCAGTGAGCTTAAAGTTCAATAACATTGGCGCCCGAAAATTTGCTGAACTTTCCGGAAATAACATCGGTCGCCGTTTTGCTATTGTGTTGGATGACAAAGTTATCAGCGCCCCAGTCTTTCGCAGTATCATTCCAAATGGAGAAGGTATCATCAGCGGCAGTTTCACAACCCAAGAGGCCAACGAATTGTCCCTCCTCCTCCGAGCGGGCGCTCTCCCTGCCCCTCTCAAAGTCATTGAAGAAAGAACCGTGGGGCCCAGTATGGGTGCTGACTCCATTCGAGATGGAAAATTGGCCACAATGTTAGCCTTTGTTTTCGTGGCCGTCTTTATGATCATGAATTATTCCTTGTTTGGCTTGTATGCTGACATTGCCCTTGCTTTTAACCTCATCTTTCTTTTCGCCGCCCTTTCGCTCCTTCAAGCGACCTTAACCTTACCCGGTATCGCAGGTATCGCGCTTACCATTGGTATGGCCGTGGATGCCAACGTTCTTATTTATGAGCGTATCAAAGAAGAGCTCCGCAATGGATTGCGCCCGATTGCTGCTATTGAGACAGGATATGCCCGCGCCATCACAACAATTATTGATTCAAACCTAACCACTCTCATTGGAGCTGCCGTGTTGTTTGAATTTGGGACAGGCCCGATTCGAGGCTTTGCCGTTACGTTGGCTTTGGGTATTGTGATTTCGCTTTTCACTTCCATTTCCTTAACCCGTTTAATCATTGTAACGTGGCTGCGCCGGCGCCGTAACGTTACTACATTGCCCATATAAGAGGCCCATTTATGTCACTTCGCATTATCCCCTACAATACAAAAATCGACTTTGTCGGCTTTCGTTTCATTACCTTTGCAATCTCCCTTATTGTCATTTTGGCTTCTACCATTAGCTTTGCTGTTAAAGGGCTGAATTATGGCATCGACTTCCGCGGCGGCTTTATCGTCGAAGTCCACATGCCTGAAAAGCCTGACGTTCCTGCATTGCGTGGCAAAATTGAACAGCTGAACCTTGGTGAGGTCTCGCTTCAAGAGTTTGGCAAGGACAATACTCTATTGATCCGCCTAGAAAGCCACAAAGAAGAAGGAAAAGAGGACACGCAAGTTCAAGCAGAAACTTTAGAAAAAGTGAAGAAAGTATTGGGAGCAGGGGTTGATTATCGTAGAGTCGAAACCCTTGGTGCAAAAGTGGGGGGTGAGCTCATCCGTAATGCCCTCAAAGCTATTGGTTTTGCCCTAATGGCCATGCTTATTTATATCGCCATCCGTTTTGAGTGGCAGTTTGCAGCCTGTGCTATAATGGCCTTAATTCACGATTGTGTAGCGATTCTGGGGCTCTTTTCATTATTTCCCCTGGAATTCAATGAAAATGCCGTTATTGCTATTCTGATTACAGCCGGCTATTCCATCAACGATACCATTGTAATTTTTGACCGAATACGGGAAAACATTCGCAAATACAAGAAGATGAATTTGGGAGAGCTTGTTAATAAAAGCTTGAATGAGACTTTGTCACGAACGATTCTCACCGCATCTACAACCTTATTAGCTCTCACGGCCTTATATCTTTGGGGCGGGAAGGTTATCTCCACCTTTACCTTACCCATCATTATCGGAATTCTTATTGGTTCTTTTTCTTCCATCTGCCTTGCTGCACCTTTGCTCCTTTATTTACGCTTAAAAAGAGGTGAAGAAGCCCTAAAAGATACCGGAGCTGTACTTAACCGTTAAGCTTCGCATCTTTCTTCATCAGTTGGTCCATGCGCTCAAATTCATTATCAGACCCTGGATTTTAACAACGGTAAAAGGTTGCTTTCGGGCTGAAACAACACCTTTCAGCCCATATTGATAACCTTAATGTCCACCTTTACCAAAGATTAACTTCTCTATTTAAAAGCCCTAAATTTTCATCTTTCTTTTTACTTTATTTTAAGCCCCACAAAATATTCTATTCATTACCCCTACCCCTTGATTATTGAGGAAATAAACCTATATTAAATTATAGGATGATACTTATTTTTTTAGACAAGTATTAGTCTGTGCATGCTAGAGGGGGTGATTCCTATGGCGGACATTGTAAAAAAAGATGAAGAATTACTCACTAAAAATGAGAATTTAAGCTCTTCCGAGGTGGATTCCACCTTACAAGGCGATGGGAAAACTCGAGATAAATCAAAGAAAGATGAGTCCAATCAAGCTAAGGATTACCGCCGTAAAAAGCAAGATGCGCTCCAGGGAAAAGAAAATAAGTCTGTACGCGGGCAGGAAAATGAGCCTGAAACAGGCAAACGGGGTGGTGGCGAAAAGGGTGGTGAGAAGGGTGGAAAATCTGGGGGATCTGGTCCAGGACAGGCTCAAAACCTTCAAACCGGTCAAACCACCGTTCAATTTAGTAGCGGCGGCGGCGGCGTTGGTAACTTTGGCAGCTTGCTGGCCTTATTTGCCTCCTCATCCAACTTAGCGCGCGCTGATATTGGTGGGTTTCGCATCATTTCTAACCAATTGAATAACCTAAATTTACGCTCCGACAATCAGGCAGCAAAAGGAAGCCTCCTTGGTGATGGAAAAGAGAGCCAAAAAGTCATTCTTGGAGGAGCTGTAGAACAAACAGTAGAAAATGCAGCTAAACAGTTTGTTGCTGAAGCAGCCGGCTCCGGCAGTCACAGCAAGGCAAGCGTTGACGATTCGTTAAAATCCCTTTTATCTGGACTTAGCGCCCATGCTGCAACAGGTGCAGGTGACGAAGGAAAAAGTAAAGGAGACTCAATTACAATCGCAAACTTAGGTGGTTTTACGTATATCCAAAGCTTTAACTCAAACAATCTTTTCTTTCCGGCAGACCTTGTCTTTACCTTCACGAATCAATCGACAGGCCAGAACGGGATTGTTAAAAGTTATTTTACCGCTGCAAACTTAGGAACTTTTAACGAGTATACATATCAAGTCATCAGTCCAATTATTGATGTGGGCAAAGCCCTTAACGCTTCGGGGCTTTCTGGCTTTACGGCAATACCCAGCTCAACAGATGAGCTTGCCGTCAACATTTTAAGGCCTCAGGATGGTCTGCGCGATACGATTAGACATCGCAGAATCGTTAATCCGGATTATCAAGGCTTAACTCTTACAGCAGACGGGGATGTCCTCTCCTTTAACATAACAAAACCTATGTCGATCCTAGTAAAAGCAACACCTGTGGGCGGAAATGCTTCAAGTGAACTCGTTTTCCGCGTCAATGCAGGACCTGGAGATCTGGTTACCTCAACCACTGGTTTTGGAACCCTTGATCCATCAGGGGAGTTTAACAGTGCCGTCTTTAGGATTAATGGCTCCGCGATGACCGGCCCCATCGCAGGGCTTGCCTCCGTCATCGATATGATTGATGGTTCAGGGACAGTCGGTTTTTTGAACGGATCTGGCCTCCATAGTTTTTCTATTCTTCCCACTGGGGACGAATACGCCTACTCATTTCCAAGCAATACGATTTTTAGACATCTTGGGACTTCTTTGACAACTATCCCAACTTCCGATGCGTCCGGACAGTTTGGTGTGGCAAACATTGTTCTACCTGAAGGGACGAAGACTTACGACCTGAAAATGGGGGGAAATGTTTTAGATGTCTATGGCAACAAGCTTGGGGTCGGTGACACCTTAAATCTCAGTTTACCTTCCGGTAACGGCTCAACATCAGGCCCCCATAACATCATCACTTTAGGGGATAATACCTTAGGGGGATTTGGCTTAAGCGTGGGTGACCTGAAGACTTTAACGCTGTTTGCTTCAGATGTCAGTGCCGGAAACACCATTACCCCAACAGATATCATATTTAGGGGCAACATCCTTTATGCAGATAAGAGTGTCGATTCGACCTTTTACCCCCACATTGAAGACTTAAATATGTTGCATAAGCCATTGAGCCCCACCATGACAACCCCCACCGTTGGGCAGTTTAACAATGTAAATATCACGTTCCAAGACAGCATTATCAACGGAAACCTGGGCAAAGATACCTTCTATGGCGACATTCAACACCTCGGAGATCTCAATGATTTTGGCATCCCTGCTGGGGTAGATACTGTCAATAAACCGTTCTTTTCTGGACGTTACAACGGCTTTATCACGGGTGTAAACGTAACAGACGTTGATGGCCATGTTGTGATCACAACACTTGCAACCGCTGGTGCAGCTGATGTTGGGAGTGGTATCACCAATGGCGGCATCAATTCGATTACCTGGGCAAATGATGTGTATGTCGGCGGTTACAACCCAGACCAAGACAACAGCAAAAATTTAAATACCTACAATTTCACACTTCTCGGGGACACAATCCGAAACCCTATCATGCAAGGTCATGCACTCATCACAGATTTTGATCTGGCCAAAGATACCTTTAAATTTCAACTTACGCCTGACCTCTTCCGGTCTTTGGACACCGACCATAATAAGTCTATTTCGATGACAGATTTGGACAGTGGGGTCAATTTCTTGCAGAATAGCTTATTTCCCAACCGTCTACTCGGTACGAATGTTGATGTTTCAGGGACAATGATCAGCTTTAAAGGGGGCGGATCGATCAATTTAATGGGTGTTGATCTGGCCAGTTTCGCTGATATCTCTAAGGTTGTGACAACAGAAGTATACCTCACGTACATTCCGGTAGCTGCGTTGCCGCTTATTGAAATCACTCCAGTCACCCCATCCCATGGTCAACCTTTTGTCTATGGGAATGGACCACTCAATATGACAGGGGTAACCACTCCTTACTACAATGAACTTGACAACTACTTTAGCAATTCCCTTTTTGCCACCTATACGGTGACTGGCCTCCCTAGCGGCGTTACCATTGATCCTTGGGGATCCATCACGGTTACAACAACAACACCAGTCTTTGCCCCCCTCACGATTACGGCAACTGATGACCATGGCGGTACCGCCACTAGTGACCCTCTCCTTTTTGGATTTTTGAACGCACCGGTCCTAGAAGTACCAGATGGAGCTACAAGGCAATCACCAGATTTTACCTCGAATAACATTTATGTTGGTGGTTTAAATTCAACAATTATTGGAATAAAAGACACCTTGCTTATAGGCCCCAACCAAGGCGGAACAACAAACATTGCCAGCAACATGATCATCAATACTGAAGGCGGAACGTCTTATGGTGACTTCCGAGACATCAACATAACAGCGCAAGGCACTAGCGGCTCCGTATTTACTCTAACCAATATCGGAACAGCGCAATCACCTGTCTTAATAACTTCATCTCAAAATCAAGCCGGCGTGATTAATGGTTATAATTTAAACATTAATGGCAACGCTTTTTATACCTATGGAACGACTTATGGTGTCGCCCAGAATTTACATTTGACTGCTCAAGGAGGTACGGGGTCTCAAGTGCAATTTACAGCAGGGTTTCAACAAGTCGGTACATATGATAACAGGGGAGTAATTTATGGCTCCACCATCAACATTGGCCCAGAAACAATCTTTGGTAATGGCACCATCTACGGTGGTGTACAAAGGATCGACATTGATGTTAATGCAGGTGTTTCCGCAGGTACCCGAAGAGGCTTCTCCATTAATGCGGCTTCCTTTGGAGGGAATGTTCCCTATAATCAGCTTTCAGGGAATCTCGATACAGGAGCCACCTTTCAAAATAATAGTATCACTTTCCAATCTTTAGCAATTAAAATTGTGGGAGATGTCACAGGCCAAACATCAACGATTTATAGTTTTGCTGAAGTCTTAGATGTGACTGAATACAAACTAGCTGCGGTGATCGGTCAACGTGCAGCTCAAAGCTCCCAGACAACTCCTCCTCCAAGTATTGCAGATTCAAGTCTCTCATATTCTGGAAACACCATCTTTACAGGTAACCACTTTGTTTTTGAGGGCTCGACGTTTTCCGGCGGCAAGGGAAATACGATCTTCTATGGCAATTTAAAAGAATTTGGCAACCCCTACGATCCCACTTCTCTTCGGTATAATGGTTTCGTCAATGGGGTCACTGTTACGTCAAGCACCGGGGTATTAACCAATGGCGTGCTAACCATTTCAGACCCAAGGGATGGAAATTCTATTACCTGGGCCAATAATACTTATAACCCTGGAATGGGGACAAATGAGTATAACTTTACTCTTGTGCCTAATGGTGCCGGGGATGCTGTCATGCAAGGTTTTCAAACCATATCAAGCTTTAATCCTGTAACAGACAAGATTACCTTGAACTTGACACAAAACCTTGCTGGAAACTTAGGATTCCCCGACAGTGGTGCCACAGCTCAAACATTAGCGGCTTTGCTTGATCAAGACGTCCAAATTGTTTCAGATGGGGCGGGGGGTACTTTAATCTTGTTCCCCGCTGGAGGGGGTATTGATCTTAAAGGCTTTACCTTTACTGGTCCCCAAACCTTAGCATCTTTGATCGCTCAATTCCCAACCACCCTTTCCATTAACGGTGTCGGCGCCGCTTATGTTCCCCTTGCAATTAACAATGCTGCCTATGCAACATTTGATCACGCTCACGTTAATTTCGCCTTTACAGACATTTACAAAGCCTTTGTGGCAAATGGCAATCAAAGTAATCTCACTTTTAGTGTTGCAGGCGTTACCGGTGTCCTCAACACTACAACGCATTTAATGAACTATACCCTTCTTCCAGGCGTTGGAAATGGAGACCCCCCCCAAATTTATCTCGACTCCGAGGGGACCTTAACCATAGCCTTAACAATAACGACACCGATTTATTTAGATTTTAACCTCACCGTATACGATGGTCGGTCAACCGTAACGACGACGACCCCGATTCCGCTCTTTGCCTTAAATACAACCACTCCAGAAGACATGCTCGCTGGAAATACGACCAACGGCTTCATTGTCCGAAATTTAGAGAACGCGCAAACACTGAGTGGAACAACAGCAACACAAGCCTATGAAGCAAGTGACGCTACAACAATTTTTGGCGGTGGGGATAATATCGTCTTTGATGGAACACATGCAACCTCTACCACCCCTCTCTCTTACGGATCAAAACTGATTTATAGTGTAGGTGCCGGAGATCGAAAGATGGTGGCTGATGTCTCCTCGATTCAATTCACGCATGATGGAACGCACACGGCTGGTCTAAACGGACAAACAATCACGTTTGGTGCCAATATGATTAAATCCACCACAGGTACAGGCTCAGATTATGGAATATTTGGCAACGCGGAAAGCTTAATCATGACAGCAAGTGGCGCGCGGGGCGGTGGAGGTCCAAGAGATGCCAATATCCACGATAATATCATCAACTTTGGACCCAATACAGAGTACGGCAGCGGGAATTTTTACGGTAATTTGAAATCCCTTACCCTGTCAATCACGGACCCATCCATTGGCCCCAATACCGTTGGAAATGCAACCATTGAAGGGAACACCTTTAACTTTAGCGCCAACAAACTGACAGCTGACGTCGCAGGACCCTCTAACCTCTACGCTGGAATAGGGACACTTACGATTGTCAATACCGAAACATCGGCTTATACACGTACCGGAACTAGTCAGATTACCGGCAACGCCTTTAACTTTAGCAACAGCACCCTTAAAGCCGGTGTGGGAGCAACAATGCTCTTCAGTGATATCGCTGACATGTCGAATACCACGTTTGCTCTACAGCCTGTAACGCTTGTAACGACGGCTCCTCCTGGCGTTGTTGAAATCAAAGATGCCTTCGACAACACCATCACCTGGGGCAACAATACCTTTTATGGCAACACGGGCGTCGATACCTTCACCTTTACCATCCTATCTCTTGGTGGCGGTCAGGGCGCCATGCAAGGTAACGCCACTATAGAAAACTATACCAATGGAATTGATACAATCAATTTTAAGCTCTCCCCAGATCTCTTTAAGGCCTTAAACCTTGATTTTGACAGAACTCTAACCCCCCTTGAGTTTCAAAATCCAAATTTCATTCATTTTACCCCTGAAGGGGCAAATATGCGTATATCCTTTGCACAAAACGCAGGATCCATCCTGATAAAAAATTATACTGGCATCAGCCCAGTGGCAAGTGCTGCCTACAAAGTTGCGCCAATTGCTGTCATCGACCCAGCGCCATTGCTTGCTCTTGTTTTAAGTACAACCATTGCCGGCAATGTCTCAGCCGTCACTACATACGGCAATATTTTAGATACCTATTTTGCAAATGTAGACATTAGTAATGCCGGATCCACTTATGCGATTACGAATTATTTTGATGCAACCATCACAACCGCGTTCCCTCAGCTGGGAATTCAATATTCGAGCCAATTAAATCCAATCCAAGGTGGCATTGAAAGTATTACGAATTTTGGCACAATTAATGTGAGTGCCCTTCATCAAGGCGCATCCGTCATTCCAAATGCACCGATCTTAACCCCCATCGTTGTAACAGCTCATGATCCTAATGGTCCCGACCAGACAATAACCCTCATGCTGGGTGTGTTTGATACCAGCAACGGCACGATCGTCGCTGAGCCAACAACAGGAAACTATACGGGTAGTCTCACAGGACCTTCCTATCTTCAAGGCTCACGCCCCAATGAAACAATGATTGGAAATGCCAATAATTTGACCTTCGCTCCAACACCCGGGCAAGCTGCCTTGACCCAAGGGTATGGGACAACGATCTTTGGCGGCAACGTCCTCATCAATAAGAGTGCAGACACGACGGCCTATGGGAATTTTAACACCATCACCTTTAACATGTTCGCCGATAGCCCTCGGTCAACTACTTCCAGCAATGAAAATACGGTCGCCAATCAAACCTGGGTATTCGGTCAAAATGCCCTTGATATTAATGGCACAGCCTACGGCATTGCGGATCGATTCCTCATTGATGTGGAAAATAAACTAAATGGTCAAACGGTTGTGGTTAACCCCTCATTTGTGAACGATTCAGCCGGCTTTAATTCGAATACTATTTATTTGGGGCAACCTATTAGTTTTAACGATGTTGGCCATCAAACCATGTATGGTCAAGGGACGATGTATGGCACTGTAAACTCCCTCGAAATTAACCTAGTCGCTGGTCAAAATGTAACAGCAACCACAACTTTGGGAGCCACAACCTATGATGCAAGTGCTTATATGCATAATAATATTTTCCAAATCTCATCAACATACATTGCCATTACGGGAAATGAACCTAGTAGCATATACTCCAGCATCAATAGTCTTTCTATCTATGAAAGACCCGGAACAGTCGTCCTGAGCCAAACAAGTCAAAATGTGGCGAATGTTACGCTTGATGCTGTCTTTGATGGGAATGTTTTCACACTCCATGACAGCGTTGCCGTTGGTGGCCTTGGCGGAACAAACTTTTATCCCGGAATTAATGATCTCTCTCGCACATCCTTCTGGGATTCAGATTTATCCGTCATTCAAAATGGTACGCACTTTGGAACCAGTTACACAAATCTCGCCAGTGAGACAAACACCATAAATTGGGCAAACAATACCGTTTTCTTAGACTCTGGACCTGCCGGAGCAAACACCACTCATAGTGCTGCAGACACCATCCATATTGACCTGTTGAATTCAGCAGTCACGACGACACAAGGTCAAACAACAACCACGACCTTTTATCCCATCATGGAAGGCAATTTAACGGTCTATTACTTTGACCCCGCTATGGATAAATTCTCCGTCGATTTATCGCCTCATCTCTACAATCAAATTGGGACAATCACAGACACATCCTTCAGCACGTTGAGCGATGTAAGCCTGGCCGTCAATACGAATTCACAAAATGGGCCTGTTGGAACGACAATTTACTTTGATATGAATGGAACATCTGCCTCAACGGATCATGGGTCTATATTCTTAGCTGGCTACACAGGCTCCCCAACCCTTGTTGATTTTTCAACACATGTTCAACTGGGAACAACCTTCGTCGGCACAAGCGCGGTTGACACAGTTACACTCAGGATCCCAGACAATGGACCCGATAATTTTGCCGACTTCAAAGAATTTAATCACATCGTTGATTTTGATAATGCCCATGATATCTTGCGTCTCGTACTCCCAGACAACCTTTATAATGTATTAAGCGATGACGGTACCTTAAATGGAAACGTAACGGCAGCGGCCCTCCAGTCAGGTGTGGGAAACCATCAAACATCTTCTCATCTTCAGGTCGCGGAAGTGGCTGCCCAATTTGCCCCAACCCATGCCGGACCCGGCATGACAGCTATGGATACGGTCATTAGCTTTGTCACAAATGGCGCAACCACAGGATCTATCACCATACACAATATGGGCATAACCGATCTGAATCAACTGCAACACCTTGTTGTTGCCCATGCCTAAATTATTGGGTGATTTCTTAAAATGAGAAGTTGAGGAGTCACAGCTTCGTGGCATTAGATGTCACTTCAGCCGCAACTCCTCAACGGTATTTTAAATCCATGGGAAGAGAGTTTCATGTTCTCTCCCGGGACATTAAATTATAAAGTCAGGAGAGACAAAATCAAAGTCCCTACCAGAGCTGAGCCAACTGCTAGTGTACTTCCCGAAGAACCTGAACCATTCGTTGGCACTGCAACATTCACAACCCGATCAATTATTCGCTCCGTTCCGGCACTATCCGTGGAATCAATCCCAACCAAAACATTGTAATTGTTCGCATTTCCACCTGCCAAGAGTGTTGGACATTGCGCAGTTTGTCCATTGACGGACGGATTAAAAGGTATACTTGCAAATGGAGTTTGCGGGATACCACCAATGGAATACAGACCACCGTAGACGACGGAAAATGTACTTGGTACCTGGATAACGGAAATAAAAATATTACCATCAGGTGTATTTAAACCAAAGGGACGGCCAACTTGACCTGTGGTCCCCGATAAGATCTGTGGGGTACCAATAACACCTCCACCACTTTGAAAGTTTTGGAACCAAATTTCAGACTGTCCCCTATTCCACACAATGCCATTTTGACCATTGGGAATCGCATAACAACTTGGATTTGATTGCGCTGTTGTGCTTGATGAAATTGCATTCTCATTTTCTATAAGAGCCCCCGTACTCGTCGTAAAACGCCCTGTATAAATAACATTATTCGCCCCATTCACACCTGGCCACCCGACACGTGCTGTACTTGGTGTGGTTCCAAGGTCAACAATAGCGGGGGCGCCTTTCGCAAGAGTGGGCGTATTACTAATAACCAGTGGATTTCCATAAAGCGAAACTTGGTTTGCGTATGTCCGGAAACTGATTCTGTTGGCTCCCGCCGTCACAGAACCATACACAACGCCCAATGAATCATCATTAAATCTAGTACAATGAAGACCCGTTATCGCTGAATTTACTGCAGCATTCACGAAGAAGGAGGGACCTGACAGAGTTCCATTTGGGAAAAAAAACTGACCTTGAACATCAACACCACCACTGATCCAAGTTCCCAAACAAGGGTTATTAATATTTGTCAAAGGGCAAGTTACGCACGGTGTTGAAGTCAGACCAGCTGCTGCATTCACTGTAAAGGGTGTACTTGATGTGCTCGAGGTGACATCAGAAGCAAAAAATTGGCCGGCTCCTCCCACCCATCCAATAACAGCTTGCCCTGGCGTTGCCGTAGCAGATGCCCGACAATGAGCTGCCCCTGGTGCCGCTGTACTGACGACATTGTTGCCAGCAGCTGGCAGATAGGAAACCGTTTGAGCGGCAGCTCTTGCAACCGGCGCTTCCGCAATAATATAAGCGGCTAACAAAATCAAGCCAACTTTCCCTACTTTGTCCACAGTTGTTTTAGAATCTATTGAATTGGCAAGAGAGAGAAAGACTTTGCTATTTATAATGCCTTGAGCAAGATCAACAACAAGCGGAACATAGAATGCATCTGGGCCCCCATAAACGGCGCTGAGAACAGAAAGGCCAACCTTTATACTATTGTCACCTATATTTTCTGTGGCAGCAGTACTCAGACTGTTTGCAACATTTGAAGCAACACCACCGACACCATTATCCCTAAATGGTTCAGTAAAGGGCTCAAACAGGGACCAAAAAAACAATCCTGTCATATCCAACCAGGAGGCATCTTTCATTTCTCCCCCCCAAGGCATTTTTGGTGTCTCATTCGCTTGAACGGTTTCAGCCATCGTTGCCGGAGCGTTATGGTCTGTCCCTGGTAAAGGAACTTCAATAACCATAGTTTGAGATCCGGAACAGTTTTGGCGCATCCTATCAAGCCCAAGTCCCCCTTGAGCGATTATAAGAGCAATAAAGAATGATGAAATTAATATTTTTCGAAAGTATGAAAGTTTCATGATGGTCCCCTATTTTATAATATTTTAATAATTCAATGCCTTAAAAATATTTATTAAAATTATCGGCTAAATTGAATTTACAAGTAGGATCATACAACCCATGAGATGATAAAGAAAGACTAAAATTTTGGGAAATTTTTTTTCACAACTTTTTTGGACCTTGGGCTTCATTGGAACCAAGAGATGAGATCGGTTTCCCAGAAGAACTTGATTTCCTTTAATTTCTCACCCCCTTACCCACAGAAGAAACCCTTATTTTTCAGCCACATATTTATATGTACAAATAGAAATCATTATGCAATAGAATGTAGATAAGTTGAAGGTAAAGAAGAGTTGGCTTATGAACCAAATTCTTTTGAATGTTTTATCTCAAGACCCATTGAAGACACCTGGGATATGCTTGAGCTTTCGCTGGTTGCTTCCCCTAATCCCGCACCTTGAGACAATAGGCGCTCTGTTTGCCTTACCCATTTTAGGAATGTGGCTCAGCCATATTTTTGTAGACTCCCATGACTTGTGGGACCAAGTAATGTCTGTCTGGGGCTTTATTTATATCAGCACCCTATTGAGCATGGTACCAAAACCAAACACATCCTCCAGATTATGGATAGACGCCAATCTCTTTACGGTTGTCTATTATCTATTATATTTTGGGGAGCTTTGGCTGCTTGCCCATTTCGACATCAATCTTGAGTATTCTATCGGTTGGCTCTTCAGCATCGTCTTCTCGACAGCACTTACCTTTCTGTTTTATGGGATTCTTTTGAAAGTTGGATTGAGCACCCTTCCCTATTTCAAAACCATTGTAACGATCTATCTCCTTACGGATCTTGGAAATTTGTTTGCCTTAGGCTTCTTATCTCCCTATTACTCGACGGCTCTCTTTTTAGTATTGGGCATGGTCTTATTGATCTATCTCCTGCTCCCCTATCGACATCCCCTGCTGTTTTCTTGGGTAAAGGTATCTCCTTGCCAGGTGAGCAAAAATTTGATGGTGCTGCGCTGTCTCCTTTGGGGAGCTCTGTCTGTATGGGCCGACTACATCGATATGGCACCCTTTTATATCCTAGAAGTTATTTTAGCTTCTGATAGCCGCAAGAAACAAGATTCTGTGGTTTTCCACCTGACTGCAGCTTGGCACACGCACAAAATGAAAATTTGGGGCTATATTAAAGGGATGATCGATATGAGACTTACCTTGGTCGAGATTGAGAAGGCTCTCAGATTAATACAAAAGAACACATATCAAGAAGCCCGTGTCCCTGCTCTCTCTTACACATCAATCTTAAGAACGCGTAGCGATCTTTGCACCCGGAACTTATGAGTTTTGAGACAATTACCCCAGATGCTTGGTGATGCGCTTAATTTCTTTTGAAACCATCTCTTCTACAAGGGAAGAAAGATGAGTATCGATCCACTGCTTAATCATGGGACGAATAAGATCTTGAATAAGCTGATCTATTGTAAGATCCCTTTGATCTGCCAAATTTGAAGCCCTGCGAGGCGCAGACTTCGACGCTTGAGCCAATCGCGATAAGGAACTTGCGGAAGCTGCCATGGCATGGGCAGATACCAATCCCTCCTCACGATCCCGGTCAAATAATTGGGAAGGCTTCGGAGAAAACCGAGGGGAGCTATCCATCTTTGAATCGATCGGGTTCGATAAGGTCATGATTGACTCTTCTTGATCTCTTTTTCGACCGACTCTAGCAGACGAGGATGGGAGGGAGGCTTCTCTAAATGAACTTGCATGAGCCCCTTTGCTAACAAACGGACTATTTAATTCTAAGATATCTGGCTCATAGACAGGAGCACCATTGACCTGACGCTGCACCGCTTGAGTGGTTAGATCCTGTTCTGGATGATAACTTTGCACAGAAGAGTGCGCTGGGGCATGACTTGACACGCGCATACGTTCTTCTTGAATTGCCGTGGTTACAGGAATCCCCACTGGACTGCCAATAGGGGTTTCAAGCTGACTAACCATCTGTCCAGCAGGTGGCGTCACAACTGACTGCGACATATCACCTTTGTAAACGCGCTGTTTGTTAGGATCTTCAGGAGGATTATCCGTCACAAATTTACGGATAGAAGCTAGGATTTCCTCCATGGACATGTCATCTTCATGGTCGCTCTTCGGCGTCATTCCTTTTTCCTCAAGCAAAAAACATCACAATATAAAAATAGTCTACACCTAACAAGACAGAATATTCCAGAACTAGATTTTAAAGTCACCTGTCTTTTTTTCAACGAGAGCTCCTTCTTTAATGAACAAGCAGTCCGTTAAATACAAACGATTCGGGTTTAGAGAGTTATATACAAGAAAAAAACCTATCCTACAAATATAAACTTGCAGAATAGGTTTTTCATTAACAATGTTTCCACTTAAGCCCAGAACTTGCCAAAGTTGCTGACTTTACCAACTATTGCGCACGTCACGATAGTGGACTTCTGGGTTATAACGCTTGACTTTCAATTTGAGATCAAGGGCATTCAAACGACCCATAAGCGCTATAACCGTATAGGCAGTTTGATAATAATTTTGTTCTGCTCTGACGAGGTTTGTTTGGGATTGAACCAGTTTCTGTTGTTCGTTCAAAACGTCGAGCAAAATCTTTGAGCCAACTAACATTTCTTGACGAGTCCCCTCAAGGCTCACCTCAAGAGACCTGACTTGTGTTTCATAGCTCTTAACGTTCGCTTTTGCTGCAAAGTGGGATTCCCAAGCTCTGACGAGCTCTTGAATAATCCTACGACGCACTGTTTCGATATTAATGCGGCGTTGCTCAGCAATTTCGCGGAACTCTCTTGTCTTTGCTCGCGTTGCCCCAGCTTCATAAAGGGGCACAGATAAGTTGACCAAGACGCTTTGCCCCGTTGTGAAGTCATTTGTTTTCGTCTTACCCAAGCGGGTTACATTTTGTAGAGTATTTACGCCTTGACGCTGAACGTCAGCTTGTAAATCCAATTTAGGCAGCAAATCAGCATCATTTACTTTGATGTTGGTCCGATCCGCTTTTTCTTGATAAATTGCTGTTAAGATGGATGGGTTGTTCTTCTTCGCAACTTCCATGGCATCTTTCAATGCACTAGGAAGGGTTGGTGGTGTCGCAGGCTTTTTCAGATTCCCAGGACGTGCACCTGTTACCTGTTCAAAAGTAGCTTCTGCCGTAAGAACTTCTGCTTCTGACGCTTCCCGTAGGGCCGTTGCTTGTGCTAAGTTTGCTTGGGCTTGTGCAATACTTGTCCTTGTTTCTTCTCCAACATTAAATTTATCTTGCGTAGCCTCTAAGGTCTTTTTAAGAGCAGTTTCGTTGGCATTATTATATTCGAGTTCTGATTTTCTTTCGATAACAGTAAAGAAAGCCTGAACTGCATTAAAAAGAACTTCCCGTTCCTTATCTGCCAGCTGTTGCCTTGCGGCTTGAACAGCGCTTTCAGCCTGAGCGGTTGAAGCAACTGTTTTACCACCGTTGAATAGATTCTGATTCATCCTAAGGCCTGCTGAGGCTGTTGAAATGTTTCTACCACTTGTGGAATCGGTTAGCCCATTATCCCCATCATCTTTGACG
This sequence comes from Alphaproteobacteria bacterium, assembly GCA_019746225.1. Classification (NCBI taxonomy): domain Bacteria; kingdom Pseudomonadati; phylum Pseudomonadota; class Alphaproteobacteria; species Alphaproteobacteria bacterium. Next base: position 42,333 of record JAIESE010000039.1, read on the forward strand.
TCACCAGATAGAATATTTTTCTCTCCCCTTATTGAGGCATTGATAGCAACCGTGGGACGAAATCCAGCCAATGCTTGAGGAACACTTTCATCTTTTGCTCGAACTTGGGCTTGCAACTCTTTGAGCTCCGTGTTATTGCGGTAGGCCGACTCTAAGGTTGCGTCAATTGTGGTGACTGTCTGCCTTCCCTCAGGGATACGGGCTGCTGCGACTTTGTCAATCGGCTCACCCATCGGAAGCGGAGGAGTCACACTTGGTGCCGTTGGTGTAGCAGCTTGACCTGCAATCGCAGTTCCAATAGAAAGGGGTGAAGCTGTTAGGGCTAAACCTAGAATTGCAAATTTTAAATTCCAGGGGGCCATATATTTGGTACTTCTCATTGTTTCGATCCTCTTGTTAATTGTTATACATTTTGCTTGACCTACTTTAAACAACATCAAAACCTCCGAAACTCGTCTATTTGGGCGCTCCAACCTTGGAACTTTTTCCCCTTGTATACCCAAAGTTTCGATTAATTAAGGTTAACAGATGGTTAACAGTCTCCAAAATATTAAAAAAATTTTACATTAATGTTTTTTAACTAATTTGGGTTCTTTTTACAAGTATATAAAGTGTTTTAGAGGGGTTCAGACTTGAGGAATTATTAACGAATCTTGAGCGTGTGTTGCCAGGAAAACACACTCGGTGAGACCTAAATGGTTAATATCGAGTCATCTCTGGATCAACGAGGTCTCCCCAACCTTCAATGCCGCCCGAAAGATTTAAAACAGCATCAAAACCTTGAGTTTTTAAAAACAAAGCCGCCTGTAAACTACGATAGCCATGATGACATAACGTTACGATGAGTTGATCTTGAGGAAGGGTTTCCCATTGTTCTCTTAAGTTTCTAAGGGGAATATGGACAGAATTCGATAAAGCACAAATATTAACTTCATCAACCTCACGCACATCAAGAATCGTGAGAGGAATCCCTTTTTCGATTATTTCTTTTAATTGCATGGGCAAGATTGAGTCAACGGTTTGGTCAAATTGCATTATAGTCGAAACTCCTTACTCGAGACAAACTCTGCAAGGTCAGGACAACTGACCTCAAATTTACTCACTCTTTTGAAGGTTTTACCCGATCTTGTAATCAAGGTGCCTTTCCCCAAGTTTATTTGTCGGTCATGAGCCCTTTCCTTGACGACCGCAACAAGGCGGCCTTTTTGGGACTCAAGCTGTTGGATAAAAATCGAGGGAATCTTATCGACCCCCCCCTCGATCAGAATGACATCAAACGGGGCATCCTTGGGATATCCAATGCTCAAAGCTCCCTTTATAACTTTAACGTGAGCTAAACCATGCCCTTCAACATACGCCCTAGCTTGATCTGCCAAATCCCCATCACATTCGAGTCCAACGACACAAGCCGCCAATTGCGCCACCAACGCCAAACTATATCCGGTGCCACACCCAAGAATTAAAACTTTATCGGATGGTTTAATGGCGGCCAACTGAAGAAGGAGGCCTAAAGTGAGCGGGGCCATAAGCCATCGCTTGAAGGGGTAATCAGGGGTTAAGCTCAAATCAGCATCAGAATATACCAACGACTGAATTGCTGGAGGAACAAATTCTTCCATAGGAGTCGACTCAAAAGCTCGAATCAAACGTTCCTCCACAACCCCATTAGGACGCAGCTGACAGTTGACCATATTTAAACGGGGATGAGCTCTATCTTTTAATAATCTTTCAGTGGGTGCCATCGTATCTCTTCTTGACTGAAGGGTTATAAGAGTACTATACGAGAAAAAGGTGCAACGAAACATATTTTATTGTATCAAAAAATTGTTTAAGCTTAGATTGTTCTTCTAATGAAATAAGTTTGGCCGGGTGGCAGAGTGGTCATGCAGAGGATTGCAAATCCTTGTACGTCGGTTCGATTCCGGTCCCGGCCTCCATTATTTCTAGAAAAATTCTGGTCATTTGTGGTATTCAATTAATCAACTTGTCTTAAATCTTCTGGTAAAGAGTATGCCCCAACTATGAATGTTTTTCATTTCTTTAAAGATGCTGTTATCGCCATCATTCAAAAATTGATCCAAGAGGGACATCTGCCTGATGGGATGGACCTTAATCGCATCACTGTGGACCCTCCCAAAGAAGCTAACCACGGTGATTTGGCCATTAATGCCGCTATGGTTTTGGCAAAGCCTGCCGGGAAGAACCCACGGGACTTGGCAGAGATTATCGCCGCATCTTTGCGTCAACTACCCGAAGTAACCCATGTGGAAATTGCGGGCCCAGGATTTATTAACATAACCCTAAAACCTGATTTCTGGCAGCGCCAACTTCTGACGATTCTGCAAACAGGCACAGCCTATGGAAATAGCGACATTGGGGGCAAACAAAAGGTCAATGTGGAATATGTCTCCGCCAACCCTACAGGGCCCATGCATACAGGCCATGGCCGGAACGCTGTCTTGGGTGATGCCATCGCCTCCCTTCTTCAAAAAGTAGGCTATGAGGTTTGTCGGGAATACTACATCAATGATGCAGGGGGACAAATTGACGCCCTTGCCCGTTCCGTTTACCTCCGTTATAAAGAAGCCCTTGGCCAGCCCATTCAAGATAGTGACTTCCAAGAAGGCATGTATGGCGCCGACTACTTAGTCCCAGCTGGACAAGAGCTCGCCACCTTAAAAGGGGACGTATGGATTGGAAAACCTGAATCTGAGTGGATAGAAGAAATTCGCCAATTCAGCGTGCAAGCCATGATGGCTCTTATACGACAAGACCTCGATGCTTTGGGTGTTCATATGGATGTTTTCACTTCCGAGAAACATCTTGTAGATGGAGGTGGTGTTGAAAAAGTCTTGAAGGTTCTCGAAGAAAAGGGAGACTTATATGTTGGAACCCTCGAACGGCCGAAGGGTCATGATGTCGAAGATTGGGAACCCAGGCCGCAAACCTTATTTCGTGCAACTGCCTATGGGGATGATGTTGACCGACCTTTAAAGAAATCGGATGGAAGCTGGACGTATTTTGCAAGCGATATCGCCTACCACTTTGATAAGTTTCAACGGGGCTTTACCCAAATGATCGACGTATTGGGAGCGGACCACGGCGGCTATGTAAAACGCATTCAAGCAGCGACGGCTGCTGTAACAGGTGGACAGGGGCATGCAGAGGTTAAAACATGCCAAATGGTCAATTTCATGGAAAATGGGGTGCCCATCAAAATGTCGAAGCGGGCGGGGACTTTCATTAAATTGCGCGATGTAACTGATCGCGTTGGAAAAGATGTGACACGCTTTATCATGCTGACCCGTCGCCACGACATGGGTATAGATTTTGACTTTGCGAAAGTGGTTGAACAAACTCGTGATAACCCAGTTTTCTATGTTCAGTATGCCCATGCCCGTGTTTGTTCTGTCTTAAGACATGGTTTAACCCTCTTGCCAGATGCTCTCGATGATTTGCCTATAATAAATGTCTCTCTCTTGACCGATGAGTCAGAGTTAGAGATGATAAAGCTGTTAGCGAATTGGCCAAGACAAGTTGAGGTTGCAGCATTGATTCGAGAACCCCATCGTATTGCTTATTTCTTGCATGATGTGGCGGCTGCTTTCCACGTATTGTGGAATAAAGGGAAGGACCAAACACATTTGCGGTTTATTGATACGAATGATCATCCAATGACTATTGCACGCTTGGCTCTTGTCAAAGGAGTAGCAACTGTCATCGCATCTGGTTTGAATTTGTTCGGCATTACCCCGCTTGAGGAGATGCGTTAAATGTCTCAGTTTAAACAACGTTTCCAACCTCACTCTTCACCTCCTCATTCAAGAGAGTCTGAGGTAAAGCTTCGCATGACCCCAGAGGCGTACGCACAAGAAAATTCTGATTCTGCATTTGCAAGACGTCACCAGGAAACACAGAAACTCAAAAACTTATCCTTTTGGGAAAATACGGATCAAGAGGCAAATGACGAAGACGAATGGAGCGACCGTCAATCTCCTACCCCTTTTATTCTTGTCATGATTGTTTTGGTAGTTGCCAGCACCTTGTTGTGGTTCTTATTTCAGTGGGCCTCAGGCGAAAATACGAACTCGCCACCGATCATTGCGGCAGATACAGCTCCCTTCAAAGTACGACCTGAAAATCCAGGTGGCATGATGATTCCTCATCAAGATAAGCTTGTTTACGGTCGGTTAAGCCAGGACGCATCTCAACCCATAGAGCGTTTATTACCTCCACCTGAACAACCGATGAGTGCACAGCCTATGATTGTTCAGCCCATGAATGCACAACCAATGGCCACTCCCCCCATGAATGCTCAGCCAATGAGCGCACCACAAAACCAACCTTACCCTGAGGGCGCAAACTATAGCCAACCTCAACATCATTATCAGCCGCCCCAAGGCGTTTATCCCTCAAATCCAACAATACCCCAAAGCCCCCAATTCCAACCACAATCTCAACCTGGGGGGCACTATCAACCCTATTCTGCTCAATCGCCCCATGCACCCTATCAGCAGACATCTCCCTCTCCTTATGCTGTCACACCCCAGCAAGCCCCAAATCCGTATGGATCTCCTCATCCATCTGAAAGGCTGGCGCCCACCCATCCCATTCCATTAAAAGCAGCCGCAAATCCAATACCAGAAAAACAACCCTCAGCTGTTGAAGGGATCAAGCCGGCACAAGAGGCGGAAGATGAGAACGAAAAAGACAGTATCCCTGTGAAAGAAAACACCTATGTAAAAAAAGAGGATTCGAATGACCTTGAGAGATTAATTGCACAAGAAGCTCAAACTCCCTTGATGCGGTCTTCAAAAAACAGCGAGGGTAAAATTAGAAAATCCAATGCTAAGGACTCTGGAAAATCCAAAATTAAAAAGGCATCGCCTACAACCTCACTCAAGGCAAAACCAAAAATAAAGCATCTGAAACAGGGTCGAAACCTTAAAACATATAGTGACTCATGAACAGGAATTTCATAAATGTCTAACCCTAAAGCTGTGATTTTCGGTTGTCATTCAACACAGCTTCTGGCTGAAGAAAAAGCTTTTTTTCAACGCACGAATCCCTTGGGTTTTATTCTTTTTGCACGCAATTGTGAAACTTTTGAACAAATTCAAAAACTTACTCAAGACTTACGACAGGCCGTTGACCGACCCGATGCCCCAATCCTTATTGACCAGGAAGGTGGGCGTGTTGCCCGTTTAATGCCCCCCCTTTGGAGAGCGCCACCTCCTGCCGCAACATTTGGCCTTATGGCCGAAGAAGACCCGGAACGGGCAAGTTGGTGTGCGAGAGCCAATTCCTGGCTTATTGGTCAAGAGCTGCATGCCCTTGGTATCTCAGTTAACTGTGCTCCTGTCGTGGATGTTATACACAAGAATACCCATCACATCATTGGCGATCGAGCCTTGAGTCACCATCCTGATGTTGTTGCAACTTTGGCTCTTCAATCCATTAAAGGGTTTCAAGAAGCGGGAATTATACCTGTCATTAAGCACATTCCCGGCCATGGGCAAGCAACCGTTGATAGCCATGAAAAACTACCCGTTGTCTCAGCTTCGATAGAGGACCTTGGTATTTCAGACTTTGAAGCCTTCCGCCAAGTTTGCCAACACTTTAAGCGTCAAACAGATATTCTCCCTTGGGCCATGACAGCACATATTCTTTATACAGCCATAGATTCTAACTCGCCCGCCACACAATCGCCTACCGTAATAGAAAGCGTCATCCGAGGCCATATTGGATTTTCTGGGTTTTTGATCAGCGATTGTTTGACCATGAAAGCTTTGGAAGGAACTTTTGGAAGAAGAGCCAAGAGGTCCTTAGAAGCGGGATGTGATGCTGTCTTACATTGCAGTGGTGTTCTAGAAGAAATGATTGAAGTCGCTGCACAAACCTATCCGTTAAAAAATGATTCTCTGAATCGTCTGAACCGAAGCGTCATAGCCCCTCAACCTACTACTTTTGTGTCCGAAGAAGACACTCTTTTGCTTCTTAATCAACATCTTCAGCTCGAAGGCCTGCTTCCCTCTTTAGAAAGGAAATGAACATCATGACCACAGAAACCGGGATACAAACAATTGCTCTTTTAATTTCGATCATGTTGGCCATTACGTTTCATGAAGCCGCCCACGGCTTTGTTGCGCGTCTGTTTGGAGATCATACAGCCTCGAGACTTGGGCGTGTAACTTTAAACCCCTTCAAACACATTGATCTTATTGGAACAATCCTTCTGCCGGGCTTCATGCTTCTTTCCCACGCGCCTTTTCTATTTGGCTATGCGAAACCCGTTCCTGTGCAGTTTGAATATCTACATCCCAAACGGTTAGGCATGATTTTAGTCGCCGCTGCGGGGCCTGGCATGAATTTACTCCTGGCCTGGATCTCAGGATTACTCCTTCACATCAACATGGGCTCAGATACATTAGGAAATGAAATTTTAATCAACTCCATTCGCTTTAACGTTGTTTTAGCGATCTTCAACATGATGCCTCTGCCTCCTTTAGATGGGGGCCGCGTTGCTGTCGGGATTCTCCCAAAACCATTAAGCCGGGCGTTGGCAAGTCTCGAGCCCTTTGGGTTTATTATTTTGTTGGCCTTAATTATCTTGCCAAGCATGCTATTCCAACCCATGGGAATCAATTTTAACCCCCTACGCGAGATCTTAGTCCCTTCCATTCAATGGCTTACACAGTGGGTCTTGTTTTTGAGTGGTCATTAAGCTTTTTTAGGGCATGCAGGAATTCTGTTACGAAATGATATATTAAATTTAATGAATGACTCTAAAGAAAACACCCCTGTTATTATGTGGTTCCGCCAAGATTTGCGGCTAACAGACAACCCCGCTCTATCTTTAGCCCTGTCTACGGGTAAGCCCATTATCCCTTTATTTATTTTGGAAGAAGGAACCCATCGCCCCCTCGGCGCAGCTTCTCGCTGGTGGCTACATCACAGTTTAAAAGCCTTGGAAGAAAGTTTACAATATTTATGTTTACGTCAAGGAAACCCTGAAAAAATTCTGAAAGACATCATTGCAAAAACAGGTGCCAATAAAATTTTTTGGACCCAAAGATTTGACCCCTTTGGCCAGAAGACAGATGCTGCAATTGAAAAGACCCTTACCCAAGAAGGCTTAGCTTGTCATTCCCTCAATAGCAACTACCTTCTCAAACCAGGAACGATCTTAAATAATTCTGGGAAACCATTTCAGATCTTTACACCCTATTGGAAGCAGTGTGCTGATAACATCATCTCTCTCCCAACTGATCCAGCTCCAACCTCAATTCCTCTCCTTAAAATCCCTTGCGATACTTTAGAAGAATGGAAACTACAACCCTCAAATCCAAACTGGGCTGCTGATTTTCCCTCCCATTGGAAGCCCGGCGAAAAAAATGCCTCCTCAGCCTTGGAAGATTTTGTCAATTTTAAATTGCCAGGTTACGCTGTTCGTCGAAATCTACCAGACCAAGAAGGAACTTCTCGCCTCTCTCCTCATTTACATTGGGGAGAAATTTCTCCCCGACAGGTTTGGAATGTGGTTCAGGATAAATTCGCAAAGCAACATCCTTATGGCGATGATGTACGTACTTTTTTATCGGAACTCGGCTGGCGAGAATTTGCCCAAGACTGTCTTCTTCGTTTTCCCAACCTATCGACTATACCTTTACGCTCGGAGTTCAACAATTTTCCTTGGGAAGATCATCCTAAAAATTTTCTCGCCTGGCAACGCGGCCAGACAGGATACCCCATTGTTGATGCGGGCATGCGCCAACTCTGGAAAACCGGTTGGATGCACAACCGCGTCCGCATGATTGTGGCTTCTTTCTTAGTCAAGGATCTCCTGATCCCTTGGCAAAAAGGGGAAGCATGGTTCTGGGATACGCTTGTTGATGCTGACGAAGCCAGTAATGCTATGAATTGGCAATGGGTAACCGGTTGTGGTGTGGATGCAGCTCCCTTTTTTCGTATTTTTAATCCGGTCCTTCAAGGAGAAAAATTTGACCCCGAAGGCAATTACATCCGGAAATGGCTTCCAGAATTAAAAGCATTGCCAAATTCTTATATTCACAAGCCTTGGTTAGCCCCCTCGCACATATTGCAATATAGTAGTATCCAATTGAATAAAACTTACCCATCTCCCATCGTGGATCATAAATTACGGCGACAAAAAGCGCTTATGGCATTCAAACATCTGCACTCTTAACGCAATGTGGTTACCCTTGTGTCTTTTTGTCACCTTGGTTTTTTGCCGCGTTTCAGTTCACGCTATATACATGTGAAAATACTGTTACCGAAACGGACCTTTGCCTAATGCTGAAAAAAATTACCCTTTCCTGCTTTTTGATCCTCAGTCTCTTTGTTGCCGCAGCCTTGAGCTGTCCACCGGTTACTGTGGGGGACTTGACCATCTCAGAACATCGCTGGATTCGACCCTCCACAGGGCCAAATACGGCGGCATATCTCACCATCACAAGTAAACAGAATGACAAGTTGATTAAGGTAGATTGTAAAGAAGCCGAAACCGTCGAGCTCCACAATCATATTGATGACAACGGCGTCATGAAAATGCGCCCTGTAGAATTTATCGCTGTAGGTAAAGACCCTGTGTCCTTAAAACCCGGCAGTTTACATATCATGCTCATGGGCCTTAAAGACTCTTTTCAAGGCAAAAGTGCCATCCCGTTGACGCTACATTTTGAGAAGGCAGGGCCTGTCACCTTAGATTTTGACGTTAAAGTACCGAAAACAAAGGAAAGGGGAGCTTCGAGTTAAATAGGCGATTAACATTAGGAAAGCAAGCTTGTTTTTTTCCTTATATTAATCAAACATCAAGACATTCTCCCCCCTTGAAATGGCTGATTCCTTAGCTTTTTAAGACCGAAAAAATATTTTTGAGGGATGACCGTCGAAGCATGATTCCAAATAAAAAACAAGACTGTTTTTTGGGTGCTGGATATGTTTCTTTAACACAAGATGTTGTTGTCAAAACCATAAACAAAACTATATTTAGTAGCTAAAAGGGGATAAACATATGAAAATTTGTCGTAAATTCACAACCGCAGGCCAATCACCATATTCTGCGTTCAAATTTCGACAAACAAGTAGTGAAATTCGCAATCCTGATGGCTCAGTAGTGTTTCGTCAAGATAATATTGACGTACCTGAAGCTTGGTCACAAGTCGCTTCTGATGTTCTCGCCCAGAAGTATTTTCGTAAAGCCGGTATTCCTCAAGAAACAATTTTGGTTGAAGAAAACACCATACCGAGTTGGTTATGGCGTCGTGCACCAAAACCAGGCACAACCTTTGGCAGTGAAACATCGGCTCGCCACGTATTTGATCGATTGGCCGGCGCTTGGACCTACTGGGGATGGAAGGGTGGTTACTTTGACACAGAAGAGGATGCACAAAGTTTCTTTGATGAAATGCGATATATGCTGTGTGCCCAAATGGCAGCACCCAATTCTCCACAATGGTTCAATACAGGCCTTCATTGGGCTTATGGAATAGATGGCCCCGCACAAGGCCACTTTTATGTGGATTTCAAAACAGGCGAGTTAACCTCTTCTAAATCTGCCTATGAACATCCACAACCCCACGCTTGCTTTATCCAAAGCATTCGAGATGACCTTGTCGGCGACGGCGGCATTATGGATCTCTGGGTTGGTGAGGCACGTTTATTTAAATACGGATCTGGAACGGGGACCAACTTTTCCAACTTACGTGGGAAGGGTGAACCCTTATCCGGTGGTGGAAAATCTTCAGGATTAATGAGTTTCCTTCGCATCGGTGATCGAGCGGCAGGCGCCATCAAATCTGGCGGCACAACCCGTCGCGCTGCGAAAATGGTCATTGTCGACATCGACCATCCTGACGTCGAGGAATTCGTCAGCTGGAAAGTTCAAGAAGAACAAAAAGTAGCGGCCCTTGTTACGGGATCTAAACTCAACAAACACCATGCAGATGCCTTGATAACGGCTTGTCAAGCTACAGACATTCCTGAAAAAGATCGCCTAGAACCCAAGAAAAACCCCGCGTTGAAAGAAGCCATTCGGGCTGCCCGCAAAGACATGGTCCCTGAAAATTATGTGCAGCGTGTTATCCAACTTGCCCGCCAAGGTCACACAACCATTGATTTTCCAGTCTTTGATAAAGACTGGGACTCTGAAGCTTACCTCACCGTGTCGGGACAAAATTCCAACAACACGGTGCGTGTCACCAATGACTTCCTAGATGCCGTATTAAAAGATAAAGAGTGGCAACTTAAACGCCGAACAGACGGATCTGTCCATCACACCCTTCGCGCACAAGATTTGTGGGAAAAAATTGCATTTTCGGCTTGGGCATCTGCTGACCCCGGAGTCCAATTTGACACGACAATTAATGAATGGCACACATGCCCAGCGAGTGGTCGAATCCAAGCATCGAACCCTTGCTCTGAATATATGTTCTTAGATGATACCGCTTGTAACTTGGCTTCCCTAAACTTGGTTACCTTTTGTAAGCAAGAATCATTCGATATCGAAGCGTATGAGCATGCCACGGCTTTATGGACTGTCACTTTAGAAATATCCGTAATGATGGCTCAGTTCCCTTCGCGCCAAATTGCTTTAGGGTCTTATGAATTCCGCACGCTTGGGCTCGGTTATGCCAACCTCGGCGGACTCTTGATGGCGTTGGGAATCCCTTACGATAGCAAAGAGGGACGTTCTATTGCGGGAGCTCTCGCTGCTGTTCTCACCGGCATATCCTATGCGACTTCTGCAAAAATGGCCAAAGAGCTTGGAACTTTTCCTGGTTACGAGCCCAATAAGGATGCAATGCTGCGCGTGATGCGTAACCATCGCCAGGCGGCACATGGGGAAACCAAAGGCTATGAAGGCCTGACAATTTTGCCTGTTCCTTTAAAGGGTAAGGATTGCCCTTTGGCTGGGCTTGCAAATGCAGCAAAAGCGTCTTGGGATGAAGCAGTTAAGCTTGGTGAAAAGTATGGATATCGCAACGCTCAAACGACGGTGATTGCACCAACAGGTACTATTGGTCTTGTTATGGACTGTGACACAACTGGTGTTGAACCTGATTTTGCGATTGTGAAATTTAAGAAATTAGCCGGCGGTGGTTACTTTAAAATCATCAATCAAATGGTATTACGCGCGCTCACCGTCCTCGGATATACGTCTGACCAAATGAAAGACATTATCGCTTATGCAGTTGGTCATGGGACGCTCGAAGACGCCCCTGGCATCAACTTTGAAGCCCTCAAATCCAAGGGATTTACGGATGAAATTTTGAATAAACTTAACGAGGGGCTCGCCAGTGCTTTTGATATTAAGTTCGCCTTCAATAAGTACGCATTGGGTGAAGAATTCTGCAAAAAAACATTGGGCTTCACTGATGAACAGTTAAATGACTTTAACTTTGATATGCTTTCTGAACTCGGATTCACCAAAGCAGAAATTGAACTCGCCAACAATTACTGTTGTGGCACCATGACCGTTGAAGGCGCTCCTCACTTGAAGGATGAGCACTTAAGCGTATTTGATTGCGCGAACCCTTGCGGCAAATTAGGAAAACGGTTCCTATCAATCGATAGTCATATTCATATGATGGCAGCTGTTCAACCCTTCATCTCAGGGGCAATTTCCAAAACCATCAATATGCCAAATAACGCAACGATAGAAGATTGTAAGCAAGCTTATTTGACGTCTTGGCAGCTTTGCCTGAAAGCAAATGCTCTTTACCGCGACGGCTCAAAACTTTCTCAACCTCTCAATTCTTCCCTGTTTGAAGAAGGAGATTCTGACGAGCTCTGTGACATGCCAAATGGGGCAAAAGCAGAAGCAATCGCCACGCGCATTGTGGAACGCCTTATTGAAAAAGCCGACCAAGCGTCTCAACGTAAGAAATTGCCCAACCGACGCAAAGGCTACACGCAAAAAGCCTCTGTTGGAGGCCATAAAATTTACTTACGTACCGGCGACTATGCGGACGGATCCATTGGCGAAATTTTTATCGACATGCACAAGGAGGGTGCTTCCTTCCGGTCATTAATGCATAACTTTGCCATGGCAATTTCCATTGGCTTTCAATATGGTGTGCCGTTAGATGAATACGTAGAGGCTTTCACCTTTACGCGTTTTGATCCGTCCGGAATGGTAGAAGGCAACCAAACCATTAAGATGGCAACGTCTATTCTAGACTACATCTTTAGAGAACTTGCGATCACTTACCTGGGGCGCCATGACCTGGCCCATGTTCAAATTGGGGATATGGATTTGCGTCCTGACACGATTGGAGATTCGACCCTCCACCCTACCGCCTCAACGGAGGAAGTCCAAATCGTGGCTTCAGTCCAAGACGAAATTAAAGCAGAAATGGGACAATCCTTAGAAGCGCGCCCCAATAATCTTTATGTTTTGCCTGTAAGAGGGGAAGAGTCAAATGTCCTCGCAGCAACAGGCACAGACGGATTTGCGGTTAATGCTCGCAACAAACCATCAGCCCTGGATAGCGCCCGTCGTGCGCGTTTGCAAGGCTATGAAGGGGATGCTTGTGGAGATTGTGGCAACTTTACGATGGTTCGTAATGGAACTTGTCTGAAGTGCAACACCTGCGGCGCCACAAGCGGATGTTCTTAAAGAATTAAGATTGTGCGGCCTCCCCCTGCAGGGGGAGGTACACAACACCAATTTATCAAAACCAATAAAATCAAATATCGTTAACAGTTTGCCCCAAGGATTTTTTAATCCTTAACCCCTTGTTAATTCCTCATTTTGTATGCTAAATAAAACAGCTGAACTTAAGCCATTTGGTCAGGAGACACCGAATATGATTATGGACATTGGGATGCCCAAAAAAGATCGTAAAGTGATCACACAAGCCTTAGGTCGGGTGCTTGCGGATACTTTTATTCTTTATGCAAAAACCCACAGTTTCCATTGGAACGTGACAGGAGCTAATTTTTATTCTCTCCATCACTTCTTTGAAGAGCTTTATAAAGACTTGATCGAAGGCACAGACATGATTGCAGAGCGCATTCGAACGCTTGGATACTGGGCGCCGAGCTCTATTACAGAATTTGCCGGAATTTCTGCCGTGAAGGAAGAAACACATCATATTTACGATTCTGCTGACATGCTGCGACAACTTGTCCTCGACAATGAGCTTGTGGTTCGACGCTTGAAAGAAGTATTAGATGTTGCTGAAACCAATAATGATGACGTAACAGTTGATATGTTAACCAGAAGAATGGAAATCCATTCAAAGGCTGCCTGGATGCTCCGCAGCCATCTTGAATGATTTTGAAAGAATGATAAGGAAAGATTCATGCGAACCAATATGATTGAAGCTGTGATGGGAGCTATTGTCTTAATCATTGCCTCGTTCTTTCTCGTTTTCGCATATACTTCTAGCAAAGGCGGCGTCTATAGTGGTTACCCACTCGTTGCCTCATTTGACCGGATCGATGGGCTCACTGTCGGCAATGATGTCCGGGTTAGTGGTGTAAAAGTTGGAAGTATCACCAAGATTGATGTCGATCCCAAAACTTTTCTAGCCCAGGTCGTTTTAACGGTGAGTAATGACTTAAAATTACCCGTTGATACAGCCGCCGAAATCACAAGCGAAAGCTTGATGGGGGGCAAATATATCGCCCTTATTCCGGGAGGCGATGAAAGAATCTTCGCTCCAGGAGGGGTGATTAGTTACACCCAATCCTCGGTCAGTTTTGAAGCGCTGATCGGCAGATACCTCTTCTCTGGAAAAGACAACGAGAAAGAGGAAAAAAAAGAAAAGAAATCAAAGAAGAAGAATACAGTCTAAAACTCTAACCCTATCGTCAATGATTGTTTCCATAAGCCCGATGTGGTAGTGAAGAATAACAACAAATCTCACTAGGATTGCAAGGGACAATTATGAATGAATATACTTAAAGAATCCCTTGATCACCCTTCAAAAGCCACCGCGTCCCCAGATTCATTATTTGAGGGAAGGTTATCTATATCTGGAAAGATCTGGCAATTTCGCACCCACGATGAACGGCAAGCCCTTGCGATTACCCAGCGTTATGACCTCTCCCCCTCCGTCGGGCAATTGCTCTCGAATCGTGGCGTCGCCTTAGAGGATGTCCCCGCCTTTCTAGAACCTACGTTGCGTAATCTCCTGCCGGATCCCTCCCATTTAAAGGATCTGGATCAGGCAGTTGATCGCGTAGTTGCGGCCATAAAGGCTGATGAGAAAATTGCCGTGTTTGGAGACTATGATGTGGATGGCGGGACATCTTGCGCCCTTCTTCACCGTTACTTTGCCTTTCTGAAGAAGGATATTCGAATCTATATACCTGACCGCATCGACGAGGGGTACGGCCCCAACGTTGAAGCGATGCAGACTTTGAAAAAGGAGGGGCATACCCTTGTTATTATGGTTGATTGTGGCACAACCTCTTTTGAACCATTGGCAGCAGCCAAAGCCCTTGGCTTGGATGTTATCGTCATTGACCACCATGTCGCGCAAACCTCTTTGCCAGAAGCTTATGGAATCATCAACCCCAACCGTCTTGATCAGGAATCGCCACTCAAAACCTTGTGTGCTGCCGGATTGTCTTTTGTGTTTCTGGTCGCCCTTCAACGCAAACTTCGTGAGGTCAATTGGTTTGAGGGGCCTGAGCCAGACCTGATGACTCTCCTTGACCTTGTGGCCCTTGGGACCGTTTGCGATGTGATGCCTTTGACCGGTCTTAATCGGGCTTTTGTGACCCAAGGGTTGCGGATTGCAAAGTGGCGCCAAAATGTAGGCTTAACAGCTTTAGCGGATGTTTCGGGCTTAAAGGAAGCGCCCACTGCCTATCATCTCGGCTTTATGATTGGCCCCCGGGTCAACGCCGGGGGACGGGTCGGCGCTGCTGACCTCGGGGCACGCCTTCTCTCAACGAACGATGAAACAGACGCACGTACTCTGGCCATACGTCTGGATGCATTGAATCGGGAACGTCAACAAATTGAAGCGACCGTCTTGGAAGAAGCCATTAATCTTGTGGAAACAACGGATTTGAAAACAAAATCTCTTCTTCTCGTGAAGGGGGAAGCCTGGCATCCAGGAGTGATTGGGATTGTCGCCAGCCGCCTGAAAGAGCGGTATGGGCGCCCTGCTTGCGTCATAAGCTTCACGGATGATATGGGCAAAGGATCAGGCCGATCTGTCTCTGGCGTTGATCTTGGCACTGCTATGCATGCGGCCTGCCATCAGGGGCTTCTGGTTCATGGGGGTGGGCATCCGATGGCGGCAGGCTTCACTGTGAAACGTGATCTTTATGATCAATTCTATGACTTCCTATCGAACCGTCTGGCCTCAGACATGGATAACATTCTCCCGAGTTTAGAGGTCGATGCTTCCATCACTTTAAAGGGGATCTCCCCTGAATTTCTTCAAAGCTTAACGTGTTTGGAACCTTTTGGGGCCGGCAATCCAACGCCAAAATTCATGATTCAAAATGTACGCATATCTTATGCAGAAGTCTTTGGGTCCGATCATGTGCGTTGCACGCTCTTAAGTGAAGACGGGGCACGACAAAAAGCCATTGCTTTCAGAGTGGCACAGCAAGCTCTGGGACAAACCATTTTAAAGTCAAAGAACCGCCCAGTTCATGTTGCGGGAACGTTGCGCCTTGATACCTGGGGAGGGCGCAATGAAGCGGTTGTCTATATTGATGATTTGATGGAGATTTAAGCCCAAATTATGGACGATATATTTTCCCCTTTAGCCAAAACCTTTCTCGCCTTTAGTCATGCCACCCTTATTGTCCCCCTCATCCTTACGGGCTACATAGCACAAAGGAAAGCCATTCTGAGGTCCAATCATTCTGCATTAACCGTGTGGCAATCTGCATGCCTCCTCATCTTTTTTACCATGATATTTAACATGCTTTTGAAATCGATATTTTTAGTTCCCCTCAATCCCGCCCTTGGAAAAGAAGGCTTTGCCTTTCCCAGCGGTCATATGCAAGTCGCAGTCGTCTTTTATGGATGGTTGTTTTTGATTTATGAGCAAACTCTGATTCGTGCCCTCCTACTGATTGTCTTAAGTGGCATCGCCTTTGGGTTGATTCAACAAGGGTATCACAATTTTTCTGATGTCATCGCTTCTGTGGTCTTTGGAATCATAACAATTTATGGATTTATTTGGGGATCTCAACTCCCCAAGATTCAAAACAAACCAGCGCGTTTGGGATCCTATTTGATCTTTCTATCTAGCGTCATGATGAGCGTGATTCATTTCCGAATCGGAATCCCAATGCATGTTTACGCTGGCTTTATCGGACTTTTAGGAGCTATGGGAGTTGGGTATTTGTGCTTGAGAGAGAAGAAGTCGTAAGAGACATTAATAATATGTATTTATTTCACAATAAATTCTATTGGATGCAACATACCCCTCACCCGACCTTTACGCTACGCGAGAGAAAACCTTAATCCCCCCCTCAAGCCATCCAGCGGGTATCAGATTCTCGGTTGGCATATTGCATCATGGCAAGTCGGCGATAGAGACCATCTTCACTAATGAGTTCGGCATGAGTGCCAACCGCATTTATTTGCCCGCGATCCATCACGATGATGCGATCCGCTTTTAAAACTGTGGCGAGGCGATGGGCAATCACAATCGTCGTGCGCGTTGCCATTAAATGATTCAGACTCTGTTGGACCAAATGCTCACTTTCTGAATCAAGGGCACTGGTTGCTTCGTCGAGAAGGAGGATGGACGGATTGCGTAAAATAGCACGCGCGATGGCAAGTCGTTGCTTTTGTCCACCCGATAACCGCACCCCTTTCGTTCCCAAAAGTGTATGAATTCCTTGAGGTAAATCTTCGATGACACTACTCAAATGAGCCAATTCAGCCGCTCTCCAAACATCGGTTTCACTGGCATTCGGGCGACCATAGAGAATATTTTCATAAAGCGATTGAGAGAAGATGGTAGGGTCTTGTGGTACCAATCCCATGCGAGCCCGAACCTCGCTGACATCCACATCTCTCACATCTATCCCGTCCAAATAAATGGAACCGGATTGAGGGGAATAGAAGCGCAAAAGAAGAGAAAGAATCGTGCTTTTGCCAGCACCCGATGGCCCCACAATCGCGATCTTTTCGCCTGGCGCTGCGGATAAAGTTACATTGTTCAAGATGGGGCGTTCCGGGTTACTTGGATAGGCAAAACAAATGTTATGAAGGGCAACAACACCTGTTGAGGGAATAGGAAGTTTGCGTGAAGGGATCCCAGAAACAGGCGCTAAACTCGGGGCAGTTGCCAATAGTTCCCGCAATCTGTCTAAGGCACCAATTGCCCGTTGCAGGTCAGCAAAAATTTCTGAAAATGACCCCGCTGATGCGGCAACGACAACGGCATAAAAAATAAAAGCGGACAATTGGCCAGCCGCAAGTTCACCCGCCAGCACGTCACGGCCGCCTATCCATAGAACGAGGCTCACCCCCCCAAAAACAAGAATCATGATAAGACAAGCAAGAAGAGACCGAAGATGAATACGTTTAATGGAAACATCAAAAGCTCTTTCCGTTTGGTCCTCAAACTGCCGACGATCCGTATCCTCATGCATGAAAGCCTGACAGGTGCGAATCCCCCCCAAAGTTTCTTCTAAAAACCCGCCTACATCTGCAATGCGATCTTGGGTAAGTTTTGATAATTTTCGCACCCGCTTGCCATAAATCAGGATGGGAATCAAAACAAAGGGGACAATGATCAGCGTTAAAAGAGTCAGCTTTAAAGAGGTTGCCATCATCATCACTAGCCCTCCCCCAAGCAATAAAAGATTGCGAACCGCAACCGCCGCCGACGTTCCGATGACTACTTGAATGAGCGTGGTGTCTGTGGTGATGCGTGACACCAATTCCCCAGACCGAATCAATTCAAAAAATCCAACATCGAGTGATAACAAATGATTGAAGACGCGCTGGCGCAAATCCGTAATGACCCGTTCTCCTACCCAACCTATGTAGTAACTACGCCCAAAACTAGCGATAGCAAGAAACGCAACAGCCAGTCCCATCAATAGAAGAATGGAGTCCAAGGCAGCAGAATCTTCTTGGGCAAATCCATAATCGATAAGACTGCGCAAAGCCCACCCCAAGCTCAAGACCATTCCGGCAGCTAACGTGAGGGAGAGCGTGGCCAATACCATCGGACGGCGATAAGGCCGAACAAGCTCTAATATATCCTTTATATTTTGGATAGTGTTGGAGGAGGAAGCTTGGCTTTGCGTCATGAAAGGGATGTCCCCAATTCTGTTTCAAGAAGAGTAATCAACTCCTCTGTTCCCCGTGTCGAAATCCAATGACCGTCCTGAAACCGGAAATGATGGGCACCCGTTAAGCCAGAGGCGAGCCAAAGTTGCTGAGTAACGCCATGGTAGTTGAGAAGGTAGGGACGCCCCTCAAAGTCAAAGGCCAAAGAATGACCATCACACTCTGCATCAAAGCCTGCTTTTTCAAGCTGCTCAAACAGCGTGTTTAGTGTTTTGAAGGCTTCTGTGGCAAGGGAGGACAAGGAAATTAAAGTCCTTTATGGTTTTTCGTTGTGGCCTGTCTTTTATTGATTTGGTGGAGCCAAGGAGGATCGAACTCCTGACCTCTACAATGCCATCGTAGCGCTCTCCCAGCTGAGCTATGGCCCCACTTTTATCATCAGACTTATAAATAGCGGCCTTTTCACCATTTTTCAAGGGAATATATCGCTCTCTTTACCCATAAACTTGTTCTAACACATCCAAATACCCCTTAAAAAGGTAGGTTCGGTTGCGTTTTTGGTCCGAGCCTGGCGCAAGAATTTCCAATTCCTGAAACCGCTCCATAAGTGTATTCACACTGTTATAGCTTTTTCCGAGATGGTTGGCAGCATCCGTAATTCTGATGACAGGAAATTGAAATAATAAAGAAAGTAAATTTAAGGCATCATCCCGGGTTTTGACAAACAAGGAACTCTGCTGAATTGTTTTTGTCATACATTTTTCAAGAAGCTCAATATCTTTTGCGCGAGCCCATGCATCTTCTGCGCTTTCAATCAGAGATTGAAGATAAAAGCGAATCCAACCCTCAAAGTCCCCCTTGGATCGAACATTGTCTAAAGCGACATAATATGCCATTTGGTGCTTTTTAAACGCATAGGAGGGATAAATAATCGCTTCGTTCAAAAGACCATCTTTGAGGAGCATCAGAACAATCAACAATCGACCAATACGCCCATTGCCATCCAAAAAGGGGTGAATGGTCTCAAATTGGACGTGGGCAAATCCGGCTTTGAGAAGCGGCAATGTTGTCGTATCCGTATTCATATACGTTTCAAGATCTTTGATAAGTTGAGGAATATGGGGTGCTGTTGGGGGAATATGGTCCCCTACGCGCACACTTTGTTGGCGGTAAGATCCTGGCGACGCTTTATCCCCATCCCCCCCTTGCATGAGCGTTTGGTGCGCCGCCAAAATCACCCGCGAGACAAGAGGCATATTTTGCTTTTGGATGAGATCGAGTGCCACTTCAAGTGACTTTGTATAATTAAGAACCAGTTGCGTTTCTTTATTAGGACGAAAATCCGAACTGGGTTCTGAAAGAACATCTACCAGCGTTGTTTGAATCCCCTCAATCTCAGAAGAAAGAAGAGCTTCTTTTGTAATATAAGCTTTAATGAACCGTTGAATGTTTGGAATCCGTCGGGCCATTTCATTGAGATGGCCCAGTTTATGCATGGCTTTACCGTACAATTCTATGAGGTCATAATCCATTTGAAACGATGGATTACTGGGGGGTAAGGGATAAGGGATAAAGTGATTAAGACTTCCTAAAGTTTCGTAATCTCCTGTTTTACGTTCTATCACAATTCAATTCCTTATTTCTAGTTGAGGCCTTAACTTGAAATAAGGCTATCAGATTTGGCTCTTTATTTCAACTTAAGAGCTTAAACTGAAATAAGAATCCCGAATTTAGATCCTTATTTCCGGTTGGGGACCATTTCAATTCTCCTTCAAAAACGATATAATAAGAACATAAAAGAGTCATTTAATGAGTTTTCTTATTGAAAATAATTCCCCATCCTTCGCCAAATTTTGAGCCCCGACCCAATGGAATGGTGCCCGATCTCATCGTGATTCACTATACGGATTTGCAAGAAGCGCAAGAGGCTCTGACCCGATTATGCGATCCTGAGGCAAAAGTGAGTGCGCATTTCCTCATCACCAAAGAGGGCACGCTCTATCAATTGGTCGACCCAAAACTTCGGGCGTGGCATGCAGGCTTGAGTTCATGGGAAGGGGACAGTGATGTTAACAGCCGGTCCATCGGAATTGAGTTGGATAATCGCGGGCACACGTTTGGGCCTGAACCTTTTCCCCCCTCCCAAATGAATACCTTGCTCGAAGTGTTGGAAGAATTGTGCGAAGTCTACCGCATTCCCCGCCATCGCGTTGTGGGCCATTCGGATGTAGCCCCTTTGCGAAAACAGGATCCCGGCGCGTTGTTCCCCTGGGCTGATCTTGCCACCCACGGTTTTGGCCTGTGGCCGACTTCAGATTCGAATCGGTTGACACAAATGACCGTCGTAGAAATTCAAAAAGCCTTGACTCAAATTGGGTATGCCTGCCCCATGACGGGTGTTTTGGATGACGAGACAAAGCTGGTATGCCTTGCTTTTCAACGCCATTTCACGCCGTCTGAGCTGACCGGCATTCCTTCGGAATTAATGATACTTGCCCTGCACGGGTTGATGAAGAACACTTAATCATCCGCTTATCTAGGTAATCGTATTAAAAAAGACAGAATTAAGTTGTATATTTAAATAAGTAATGATATTTATTAAATCAAAAATTCCCAATTCTTATATAACTTTCGAACGGACATGCGATGATCAAATACATTATTTCTACGATTTCATTGGTCATTGTCATGAGCATTTCCAGCGGCGCTGCAGAAAAAGCAACCGGCGAGTCTCAGAAAGCTAAAACAGAATATCAAAAACTGTTCGAAGCTAAGGACGATGCCAAATTGGTCAGAGTGATAACTGATGAGATAAAGTGGTATAATACACAACCAGGTGGCTTAAAAAGATTTCTCACAGAGTTTGCGACTTTTCCTGAGGACAGACGAAAAGTTCATCACTACTATTGCCAACTTCAAGATAAAGCAACGGCCATATTTAAGGCCTCCTTTCCAACTCCTACAACTATACCAACGCAAGAGCTTCTTCTATCCTACTTAAGTCTATGCATGAAAATGACACCAGACGGTCGCGACCGTGGCATCGCTTATATGATGATCGATCAATTGAGGAGTCACATCACAGCCTTTATCAACGATAAGAGCTGCCTAAAAGGAGTCCTAGGGTCGACCGGCATTACGTCTTCAAGTGACTACTTAACTCAACTTGGTTGTTGGATTATGGAGGGGTGCGGAGACGGACCCTTTTACGGCATTGGTGATAAATATTGCGGGCTCGCAAGCCCCTTTCTTCTTTATGGCATAAGCAAGGCTCGCCTTCCCATCAAAGTGGAAGATGTCCTGGATCTACGAATTACAACGCTCGTCAACAGAAGCTGCCATACGGACCGACAGAGTCTCGAAGAAAAAATTGTCTGCTTAGAAAGAACTCTTTTCTTCATTGAGAAATGCGGCTGCAGAGACATCTATCTCGAAAGCTTGAAAGGGGATTTTCTATTTCTTAGAGGATCCCAATTTCCCCAAGAAAGATTTTCCTATTTTTGCAGAGCAATCGAGGTCTTCGAGCCAACTAAGACGGCATTTGAAAGTGGCATCATCCTTTATGCCTACCAAAGAGCGTTTGCATCAGCCGCCACCCTTGAGGAGCGAGAAATGATATTGGATAAATTTCATGGCTTTATCCCTGCGCTTTTTCCCATTTATGAAAGAAGCAAAACCGATGAGGACACCCTTATCTTGATTCCTCTGTGCAATACGCTTCTCTGCACGTACATCGTCAATTTGAAATTACAAGACCCGAATGCGCGCGATGAACGCGTAGAAGCTTTCATCGCTTCTGAAATGCAAGCTCAGGAACGACGCAAAAGAGAAACTCAACAAGCTCGGCAGAAGAAGAAAGCAAACAGCAAACAGAAGCACGTTCAAAATATAATGCAACACCAAGAAGCAGAGAGGGACCGCGCGGAAAGACAAGCTCAAGCCAAACAGGCTCTCGAAGAATTGCATCGGTCACATATGTCGCAAAGAAGAAGGCAAGCTGTTGCCCCTGCCCCCTTTAGCGAAGCCGCTCAAGTCGAGTCCCTCTCCTCTCAAAGGGCGCAAGCCGCTGAAACGAAAAGAGAGGCACGTAAAATTCTTGAAAGGGCAGAATGTAAGGAACAGAAGCGTCAGGCACGTGCGCCTCAACAAGAGGAGGAAATGGAAGAACCTGTTGTTGTCGAACTTGCTCACGATAATTCTCCAGAATCTTTGCTGGCCCATTTTCCGATCGCAGATCTTAATCCACTGGTCGATAAATTGGCTGGAAACCTTGAAATCCTGGAACTTTTCTTTAACAGGGAAGGCAGAAATTCTTGGAACAATACTGTCTGCATTAAATTCAATCAACTCAAAGCCCTCGTTATAGCTTTGGGGGGCAAGCTTCAGGAAGATCGCGGAAAAGGGGGCCATTTCATGGTATTCTTCAAGGACATATGTGCCGCCGAACTTTTTAATCCCCATTTAGCCCTTAGCCAAATATCGGGGAGCACAGCAAGCCTGGCTTCCGTTATTAAATTATGGGACGATGACCTCCCGCCCTATTTGATTGAGCAATTGAGAAATATCTTTATCGCTCAAAAAATGGTTCCGCGCTCTATATTTAAGGGGTTAGAAAAGTTGAAGGGGACTGAAGAAGATGATGATTAAGGGACTGCCCTCGTGAGCTGCCCTAACTCCTACCAACCTCTTCCCCAAAGCCGCTTTCAATCAAACCGACGACAGCGTCGAGCGCTGCTTTTGCGTCTGGTCCTGCGGCCCTGATCGTCAGTTCATCACCGGGCCCGGCGGTGAGCATCATCAATTCCATAACAGAATCGGAACTGGCAACCTCTTGATCTTTTTCCACGGTCACAGAGGCATTAAATTGATCCGTTAATTTTGCAAGCTTACCAGAGGCCCGCGCATGAAGACCTAAGGGATTAATGATGGTGACGGTTCGCGCATAGAGTGGATCAGTCACAAGCGACCTCCCTACCCAGCGCTATGCGTGACATGGTCGGCAGTGACCGGCTCGATAATATTTCCCTCAAGCAAAGTTGAGGCCGCATGAATGTATTTTCGACCTGCTTCTTGACCTTGAGCCACCGCTTCCTTCAAGGGAGTCCCTTCTTTCAGACGCGCTAAGCGGACAAGCATCGGTAAGTTTATACCCGCAATGACTTCAACGGGTTTGATCCCTAAGGCCGAAATAGCGAGGTTCGATGGCGTTCCCCCAAAAAGATCCGTCAAGAGAATAACGCCTTCACCGCTATCCACTTCCTCGACCGTTTTCAAAATATTTTCCCGTTGTTTGTCCATATTATCTTGGGGATAGATGCAGATGGCGCGAATGTTTTCGCGTGGTCCAACCACATGTTCCAAAGCCTCTACAAAGGCTTTTGCAAGTTGTCCATGAGTTACAATTACTAGACCAATCATGTTCATATCTCCCTTCATTACGATACGCGTATAGGCAAATCCCGATGTTCAATGATAACTCTTTCTCCCTCGTTGTGAAGCCATTTTGACAACTCTTCCGCTAAAAATACAGAGCGGTGTTGGCCCCCTGTACACCCGCAGGCGATGGTCAAATAACTCCGGCCACTCAAGCGGAAGCCCTTCAATGAATGAGAGATGATTTCCTGAAGGGATTGATACACTGCTTGCCAGTTTTCATCATGGGTCAAGAACTCTCCGACAGCGGCGTCCTTTCCTGATAAGGCTCGAAACGGCTTTTCATAATGAGGATTCGACAGAAAACGGGCATCAAAAACCATATCAGCCTCGCGCGGCAATCCGCGACGATACGAAAAAGACATAAGGCGAATCAAAAGGGTGAGGGATTCATCCAAACTAAAATGTTGGCGTACCATTTGCCCAAAACTCGGCATCGATAAATGAGAAGTATCAATCACCAAATCGGCTTTCGATTTCAAGGGATCAATTAACTGACGTTCTTGAGCAATGGCTTCCGGCAACGTAAATTCCCCAATGGGGTGTCTGCGCCGGGTTTCCGTAAAACGGCGCATCAAAACATCATCATCACATTCCAAGTACAAAAGACGCACGGAGACACTTGGGGAGTCAGACAATGTTTGGTATACAGTTTGAAATCGGCTTAGATCAAAGCCAAAAGATCGGGTATCAATCCCAATAGCCAGCGGGCTCTGCCGCTCCCATGAAGGGATTTGATCACATAAATGAGGCAGGAGACTTAAAGGGAGATTGTCGATGGCCTCGTAGCCCAAATCTTCCAGAACTTTAAGAGCGGTCGAGCGCCCGGCTCCAGACATTCCTGTGACGAGAATAATCTTTTGTGCGGAGATATCTTTTTCTGACATTTTTTATCTATGCCCTACACTTCCCGAAAAATTTGAGACTCAAGACATGGCACATGTTATTCGGCTTAATTATATCCAACTCCAGGAGGTATTGCACGATAAATCTGAACCCTAAAAGAAAAACCCATCAGATGTCACGAAGCATTGTTCAGCAATTCCATTGACTCCACCAAGAAGATATGTGAGGTTTCTTTAAAAAAATATTTCTGAAAACCCAATGTACCCCCTAGGGACTCAAGAATACTTAAAAGAGAAGAAAACATGCAAATTAAAGCCATCAAAACCCACCTCATAGAGCCCGGCGACTCTCTTCATGCGATTCTCGATTCGCATGTCCTATCTTTGAAAGAGGGGATGATTGTATGCATCACTTCCAAAATCATTAGCCTATGTCAGGGTCGGGTCGTTCCAAAAGACTCCGTTGGAAACAAATATGCCCTTGTCAAGGAAGAAGCGGATGCTTATCTGACAGAACAGGAAAGCTTGTACGAAGCGCACTTGACCATCAAAAACAATATCTTGATCCCCTCTGCAGGCATAGATGAGTCTAATGGAGATGGTATCTATATTCTTTACCCCCACAAGATTCAAGAAACAGCGCAGGATGTCTGGCAGTATTTGAAAAAGAAGCATCACCTCACCCATCTCGGCATCTTGATAACCGACAGTCATACCACCCCTTTGAGGAAAGGGGTTACGGGAGTAGCGTTGGGTTGGTGCGGGTTTGCGCCGTTACACAGCTATGTTGGGCAGCCGGATCTGTATGATCACCCCCTTCGTGTAACACAAATTAACATACTGGATGCCCTGGCCACTTCTTGCGTCTTTGTGATGGGCGAAGGCGCAGAACAAACACCCCTGGCGCTTATCGAAGCTGCGCCCAAGATCCAGTTTCTATCCCGCCCCCCGACAGCGGATGAGGAACAAATGATCCAAATTCCCCTCGATGAAGATATTTATGGCCCCCTCTTAAAGAATGCCCCCTGGATTTGGAATAAGCGAAAATGATGGTGACTGAATGAACATATTCAGTCATTGCGAGGAGTTAAGCCGAAACCAAAGGCGGAGGCGAGTGACGCGGCAATCCATGTATTTGATTTTTTGACATTGTGTATTGAAATGAGTAAAAAATACATGGATCGCCACGTCGCCTCACTCCTCGCGATGACATAATTATTTGAATTTCATAGTCTTTTTCACCATCAGCCTCCTTCCTTCAAGGGAAGAATAACTAAAATTCTTCTTAAAAAAAATTGCGACTATGGATGACACAGGCTCCATGGATCAGGTATACTCATTTTAAATGACCCATTTCAACGCACGCTAAAAACAAGAAACTGGAGTTTAAGAGGAAGAATGACCCGAATTTTTACCGTATCAAACCAAAAGGGTGGGGTGGGAAAAACGACAACGACCATAAACCTGGCGACCGGGTTGGCGGCAGCTGGTAAGCGTGTGCTAATCATCGATTTTGACCCCCAAGCCAATGCCTCCACAGGCTTGGGTTTGAGCAAACAACGTCGCCTCCTCAACTCTTATGGCTTGTTGATTGGCGATTACACAATGAGCCAAGTCATCGTTAAGACAGTCATACCGGGGCTTTCAATCGTCCCCTCAGCCATTGACCTCCTTGGGGCTGAAATTGAGCTTGTCGGGATGGATCGCCGGGAATATATTCTCAAGGACATCATCGCGCCTTATACCCACATGTTTGACTATATTCTCATCGATTGCCCGCCCTCAATGGGTCTGTTGACCTTAAACGCCATGGTTGCGGCTACAGATGTCATTATCCCATTGCAGTGTGAATATTACGCCTTGGAGGGTTTAAGTTATTTGCTCGGCTCCATTCAAAAGATCCGCAAAACCTTAAATCCACATCTCTCTCTTTTTGGCATCATCCTGACAATGTTTGACCGGAGGAGCTCGTTGTGTGAAATGGTAGCACGCGATGTCCGCTCTTACCTGGCCGACAAAGTATTCCAAACCGTTATCCCGAGAAACACCAAGGTGTCTGAGGCTCCTAGCCATGGGAAACCGGCCATGATTTATGACTTTAGGTGCCCTGGATCCCAAGCTTACATGGCCTTAGCCCGTGAAGTCCTCATTCGGGATGCTCAACTGAAACAACAGGAGAAAGTCGCATGAACGAAATTGAAACTGATACAAGAAGAGCCCCTCTTGGTCGCGGACTCTCCGCCCTTTTGGGGGAATCAGCCCTGATGGATGATGGCAGCCCGAGTTCTGTCTCTACCTTACCGACACTTAACTTAAAGCCCGGAAAATATCAGCCCCGGACACGCTTTGATGACGAGAAGCTGACAGCCCTTATCGATTCCATTCGGGAAAAAGGCATTATTCAGCCCCTTGTCGTGCGCCCCCTCGACCATGATATGGGCACTTATGAAATTATCGCCGGCGAGCGCCGCTGGCGTGCGGCCCGCACCCTCAACCTCGAAAACGTCCCCGTCATTGTACGGGAGTATAATGATCAGGAAGCCTTAGAAGTCGCCCTCATTGAGAACATCCAGAGGGATGACCTCACGCCCATCGAGGAAGCGGAAGGGTATCATCGTCTTTTGGAAGAATTCAGCTACACACAAGAAGAACTAGCGCGCTCCATCGGAAAAAGCCGCAGCCATGTCGCCAACATGCTGCGTCTCAATCAGCTGCCCGCCCATATCAAAGAGATGATTCAAAACGGAAAGATCTCAGCAGGCCATGCCCGTACGCTGATTAATGCGGAAAACATGGAAGAGATGGCCCAAAATATTATCGACAATAACCTCAATGTCCGCCAAGCCGAGCAGCTGCGGCGACGGGTCAGAAACCCCCGCGTTCTTGAAATTCCCGACACAGAGCTCGCTGAACAAACCAGAATCATCGAGAATGAGATCGCCCACCTTTTGCGCCTCCAAGTTGCCCTGAAGGTCAAACAAAGCGGCGCAACTTTAACGGTCCAATTCAATAGCTATGAAGAGATTGATGAATTCATGGACAAGCTGAGGGCCATCGCAATCTAACCGTCTCTTTGAGGTGCTTTATGACCGATCAGATCTTATGGCGTCCTTCTGAAAGTACCCTAAAAGATGCCAATCTGACTCGGTTCATGAACAGGGTTCGTTCCGACTATGGACTGCCCTTTCCCACTTTTCAGGACCTCTATGATTTCTCAATTAAGGAACCCGAAAAGTTTTGGACGGCTGTATGGTCATTTTGCAATGTCATATCTGAAACACAAGGTGATCGGATTTTGATTGATGGACAGACCATTGAAGCCGCAAAGTTCTTCCCCGATGCCCGACTGAATTATGCCGAAAACCTCCTGAAGCGGCATGATGATGTCACAGCCATTACCTTTTATGGTGAAGATAAAGTTCTTCAAAAACTATCTTTTCAAGACCTGTATGACCAAACAGCCAAGCTCGCCCATGTCTTTAAACAATGGGGGATAAAACCGGGTGATCGAGTGGCAGGGTACCTCCCGAACATGCCCCAAACAATCATCGCGATGTTAGCCGCCGCCAGCCTAGGGGCGGTCTGGTCCTCCTGTTCACCGGACTTTGGCGTGCAAGGCGTTGTGGATCGCTTTTCTCAAATCAATCCGAAAATTCTCCTCATGGCCGACGGGTATTTCTATGGCGGAAAAACCCATATCTGTCTGGATCGTCTCGTCGCTATTCAAGCGGCTATTTCTTCCCTAGAGAAAACCATCATTATCCCTTACCTCTCCACGGCAAAAGACCTTAACTCACACCCTAAGGAAACCCCTTTTGAAATATGGGATGAGCTTCTAGCAGCATCCAGTGACACAACCATCGACTTTGCCCAAATGCCTTTCAATCATCCTTTGTTTATAATGTATTCTTCAGGGACAACAGGCATCCCCAAATGCATCGTTCACGGGAGCGGCGGTACGCTTCTCCAGCATTTGAAAGAGCACCAGCTCCACTGCGATATAAAGCCCGACGATCAAGTTTTCTATTATACAACCTGTGGGTGGATGATGTGGAATTGGCTCGTCTCCGCCCTTGCTAGTGGCGCAAGTCTTGTCTTGTATGACGGATCCCCAACATATCCCCATCCTGAGATTTTATTTGATATCGCCGAAAAGGAAGGCATCACCCTGTTTGGAACTTCGGCAAAATATTTGGATACACTCGAAAGCCTCGGTGCTGAACCAAAGACCACCCACCCCCTTTCTCACTTACGCATGATCACGTCCACGGGCTCTCCCCTCTCCCCTTCCAGTTTTGACTACGTCTATCGCGCCATTAAAACAGACGTCTGTTTGGCTTCCATTTCTGGGGGCACAGATATCATCTCCTGTTTTATGTTGGGGAACCCAATCGCACCCGTGAGGCGCGGGGAACTTCAAACAAGAGGCCTTGGCATGGCAGTAACTGTTTTTAATGAAGATGGAAAACCTATTGTCGGTGGAAAGGGAGAGCTGGTCTGCACCCAACCTTTCCCCTCCCAGCCTTTGGGGTTTTGGAACGATCCTGGGAGAGAAAAGTATCACGCCGCCTATTTTGCCCGCTTCCCCAACGTCTGGCATCATGGGGATTTTGTAGAGCTGACTCCCCATGGGGGGATGATCATTTATGGTCGCTCCGATACCATCCTAAATCCAGGGGGGATTCGAATAGGAACGGCCGAGATCTACCGACAAGTGGCACAAATCTCGGAAGTCTTAGAAAGCGTCGCGGTTGGCCAAACCTGGGAGCACGATGAACGCATTATTTTGTTTGTCCATCTCAAAGACGGCGTGGCACTTGATGATCCCCTCATTCAAAAAATAAAATCCCATATTCGCACCAACACCACCCCCCGACATGTTCCGTCAAAAATCATCCAAGTCACCGATATACCCCGCACAAGAAACGGCAAGATCGCCGAGCAAGCGGTACGCAATATCATTCATGGCGACCCCATTAAGAACCGAGAAGCCCTCGCAAACCCTGAGGCTCTTGATCAATTTCAAAATTGTGAAGAGCTTACAAAAAATTAACCTAAAATTAACGCCACTTGTTGCATAGATAAAAATGAAACGTTTAATCTGATTTATGAGGATGAGGGATGATGTACAAAATTATTCAATTAGGACTCGGGTTCGCTTGTTTGTCGGCAGCCTCATTTGGCACTACAGACAAACCCATCTGTCCAGGATTTATTACCCCAGAAGTTGTAAAGAAACTTTCTGAGAATGGTTCGGTCGAAATCAAGAATGAAAAAGAGGGATCCGACTCACGAAAGTTTAGTTTGGCTTCTAATAAAGAAGCAAACAACAATTACAATAATAGATTGATTGAAACAAAAAACAAGCTCGATGAATTCCTCGAGAAGTCTAATGCCAATTTGAGTGTGGTGCCCTACAGAAACACCCATCAAAGTTTTAAGTTGATGGACCCCACAAAAAGGCATTGTCCCTTCACGCTCACGAAGGGAACTGAAGTGGCAGTGATCGTTTTAAAGCCAGAGTCCGAATGAGGATAAAGAAAGTCCATTTAGGAAATTAACCTAATAGTTGCTCTTAATTCCCTGTTCTAAGCTGGAAAAGAAACAAATTTTATAGGAGTGGTTATGATATTAAATCGAAAGAGAGTGTCAACGTTGATTGCGACCGTTACAATCTTTTCCGCAAGCTATTCTGCAAAAGCCTGTCCTGAAGCAAAAAAGATTACTGAAGATGTCATTCTCAATTTAACTGAGAATCCACAAACTCGCATAGATAACAACGATTACATATTGGTTGATCCTACGAAAATCAAACAAAGTGATTTTGGGAATGCAAAACCACTTCAAACGGCAAAACTGCTGAAAGAGTTCACAACTGGAAAAATGAATAAAGCCTATGTGCTAAGAACCATTCAAGTTACAGCGAAACCGCCTTATTGTGTTTACAATATTGGTTTTGTGAAACCTAATGAAGCTACAGACAGGGCCATTATCGCTCTTCAAAAGGTATTGCCACCTAAACCTTCAAAAAAGGGCAAGGCGCAGGATTAAACCTCTTCGGGGGACTATGGTCCCCCTTTAATCTCGCCAAAATGACGGCATAAAGAGAATCAGAATCGCTAACAATTCCAAGCGACCCAGAATCATGCCAAACATCAACAAACATTTTGGGGCGATTTCCAATGAAGCGAACGTTCCCAAGGGGCCGATCAGTGGTCCCAGACCTGGACCAAGGTTACCAAGAGCGGACGCCGCACCGGTAAGGCTCGTGATAAAATCTAATCCGCAAATGGACAGTCCCCCGGCAAGCATCATCAAACAAAAAGCATAAAGGGTAATAAAGGTGAAGACAGAAGTTGAAATGTTTTCTGAAATCTTTTGCCCCTGATAGGTGGGTAAATAAACCCCATGAGAACGGCGCAGCTGGCGCATATGACTTAAAGCAACGGCTACAAGCACCTGAAACCGAAAGATCTTAATCCCCCCTGAGGTGGATCCCGTACATCCGCCAATAAGGCTAAGAAGGAAGAACAGAACAAGAGGGAATGCCCCCCACAAAGCGTAGTCTTCGGTGCAATAGCCCGTTGAAGTGATGACTGAAATTACCGCAAATGAGGCATGTCTTAAACCCGTTAAGAAGTCAGCATCTTGGTGGATCATCAACCAAAATGTAGCCAGGAGGGAAGCAATGGCGATCGTACTTAAGTATGCTCGTACCTGGCTGTCCTTCCAAACGGCTTTAAAATTTCGATGCCATAGTTTGACAAATAAAATAAAGGTGGTTCCGCCGATGAGCATAAAGACCATTAAAATCAATTCAATAGAAAAGCTGTGATAGGCCCCAATGGAGAGGTCTTTTGTGCTCAACCCACCCGTTGAAACGGTACCCATGGCATGACAGATCGCATCAAACCATTTCATGCCAGCAAAATGTAACAATATCGCGCAAATAAGAGTAAACCCTAAATAGATCGACAAAATAGCTGATGCAATTTGAGAAAGGCGCGGCAGAATTTTTTCAGACCGATCTGAAAATTCATTGCGAAATAATTGCATTCCACCGATGCGCAAGATGGGTAAGATGGTCATGGCCATCACGATGATTCCAGTACCGCCCAACCATTGAAGGAGCGCACGCCACAATAAGATGCCCCGGGGGACTCTGTCTAAATGAGCCAACACCGTTGACCCCGTTGTCGTGAGTGCTGAGACCGATTCAAACCAACAATCATGAAACCCCAAAGACAAAGTTGACCAAAAGAAAGGAAGGCCCGCAAAGAAAGAGGTGGCAACCCAACTGGCAGCCGTCAATAAAAAGGCCTCTCTGACCCGAAGTTCCGTTTTGCCTTCATATCGATTAGACAAAACCAACAAAGTTCCCACAAGACCCGTAATGAATGCCGAAATGGCAAAACCGCGCCACCCCCCTGTTCGATAAACAAACAATTCCACACTTAAAGGAATAAGCATTGCGCCTGAGATAATGCTGAGCAATATCCCTATTAGGTAAAAAACCGCCCGAAATGCGATCACAGCTGTCTAAGCCTCATATTTTGAAACCAATCATTTGAAGAGCACGTTTCAGCATACTCCCAAAAAGGCGCCGTTGACAATCCATTGACAACCAACCTTGTGCACTTTAGGGTTTACCCTATAAGAACCCCTTTGAAAGAGCACTATGCCCCGCAAGCCCCCTCACTTTTGGAATCAGTCCGGTAGCGCCCTTTGCTACCTTCTGGCGCCCTTGAGCTGGTTTTATAGGGGGGCAACATTCATTCATCAAAGTCTCTCGAAACCCTATCGAGCTTCTGTC
>JAIESE010000040.1 GCA_019746225.1 Alphaproteobacteria bacterium
TGGGGGTGGTTAAGTTAACCTTTTGCCTTACCCTGTTATATTGGAAATGCGCTGCAGCCCCCTCCTGCATTTCGGAGATACCTTAGCAAAAATTTTAAGGAAAGGAAATAAGAATCAGAAACGCTTCTCCCCAACAGATCTCCACCTTTCAAAGTTATCTTCATTGAACTCATTTTCTTCAAAACAAGTTATGAGAAAGCCCAGAAGCTGGAGAGCTTTAGGGCGGTTTTCATAGACTTGGAGATCGTCCGCTGAGGTGATATGGAAGGCTTCCAGAAGGCCGGATTTGGAGAGCAGACCACCACATTGAATTAACAGTCGAGTACGATTTTTACGGCCGTCATTGCTTTGCTGTTTCATTCTCTGTTTTTCTCGATTAAGAAAATTTCTGAGGCGGTTTAGATTTTGCTGCAGCCGTCTCAAATGGGAGGCGAGGAGGCTGTTTTTTAGATTTTGAACGGCGCAGAAATCGATCTCCTGTATTGCGCCAGGTCTCCAGTATTGGGTCTTGAGTGGAGATTTTGTCCTTAAGAAAGAGTAGGGATCCAATAAGGAGATTATCCTCAACATGGGCAAGCTCAAGAGATGTTACGAGGCTTGCGATTTCACGCTGTCGGTCCTTCAGAAGGTTCTGATGTTGGATTTGGAGAGTTGAGATTTTGGATTCAAGTTGGCGTAATTTTAGTGAGACACTCATGTGTATGGTTCCTTTGTTAAGGCTCTTGTACCAATTCGCTTTCTTCCAATGAAGGGGTCAGACTTCGGACTTGGGGTGCTCACGTATCCATATACGCTCCGCGCCCCTCACCCTGTCTTCCTGCTCATTGTTTGAAATCAAAATGGTATTTGGTTTCTCACCTAAGAGCTTGCTTTACATTTTGCCTCTTTACGGTTGCAGTATAACAAACTTACATATTCGATACAAGTATCAAAAAATATATTGATACAAAATATATAAAAGTGTAAATTTCTCATTAGGCCGTCATCTTTAGATGCGCACTTATGCGGACTTGCCAGTCGGGGACTGGCAGTCCTCTGTGTTTTACGGCCACAGGCGAGATGATAGTTTAAGGTCAGCGGCAGACCTTTTTTAGAGACTTCGCATCATTATTACACAATGGATTGACGCCTCTTTAGGTGTTCATGGCGATTTACTCGCTCAATCTTGGCTTTATCTCCCGCAGTGAGGGTCGCTCTGCGGTGGGTTTTAGCGCGTATATTTCGGCGAGTCGTCAACTGGACGAACGCACTGGCATTCGTCATGATTATGTATGTAAGGAAGATGTCATTGTCAGCCGCATTCTAGCCCCTGAGGAGGCTCCAGCTTGGGCAAAGAATGCGGAAACCTTATGGAATCATGTTGAGACTTTTGAAGATGACTTTGCGACCTTAAGGTTCAGAGGAAATGCTCGTAATCCCGATAAAAACCAGAAGAGTTTAGAAGCAAGAGAACACTTCCTCAATACAACACAAACGGCTCAAACTATCATGGGGGCATTGCCCATCGAGTTTAGTCAACTGGAAGCAGAAGCCTGTGTGGAAGAGTTTCTTAGGGAGCGATTTGTCTCCCGAGGTCTTGTGGTACAATACGCTATTCACTGGGATGAGGGGAACCCCCACTTTCATGGGTTAATCACTCGGCGAGTTCTTGAAGGTGATGTATTCGCTTTCCGAAAAGATAGGGACATTGTCACCAAAACTGAACTTCTTGTCACACGGAAAACATGGGAAATCGTGGCCAATAAACACCTGGCTTTAGGTGGGCATGAGGTTCGCATTGATAGCCGATCCTATGCAGATCAAGGGCTCGATTTGCTACCCACCCGTCATGAAGGATGGTATGCCCAGAGGCTTGCAGAACGAGGTGAATATTCACGCATTGTTTCTGAAAATGACAACATTCGGCAAAAAAATATTGAGATTCTTTGCAAGAATCCAGTGATCCTCATTCATGAAGTGTCCCTTAAGCGCACCGCCTTTACACGCAAACATCTTGAAGAAGAAATCATCCGCCGGGTGAGCGGTGACGAAAAACTTTTTGCCCTTTTGCAAGCGAAGGTTGAGGGTGTTGAGGTATCTCCTGAATTGATTTTGAAAACGGCCAATCACAACCAGAATGCTATATTTGAAGGCGGGATGAACAACATAGTTGCCAAATTTACGGAGGGTTTGCTCAAAAATACGGACCTGGTCGCTGCTGTTGGTGAGAACATCAACCGCGAGAAAATTTTTACGTCCGCTTCATATCAACAACAAGAAGAATACCTCCTCCATCTTGGGGAAACTTTATCTCAACGGCAGAGCAAAACTGTTTCAGAAGAGCTGGTTTTAAAGGCCATTGAACATCGTGAAGAAGAACTCGGTTTTGCATTGTCTGAAGAGCAAAGAGGCGCTATCTCTCATCTTTGCTCTGGTCCGGATATTTGCATTCTTAATGGGAAAGCCGGTACTGGTAAAACCACACTATTAAAGGCCGTCGCTCAAGCCTATAGAGAAGCTGGCTATGAGGTCTTGGGTACGTCCTTTCAAGGCAAAGTTGTTGATATTATGGAGCAAGAAATTGGCATTTCTTGTCGAACTCTCGACAGCTTTATCTACGCCTGGAACG
>JAIESE010000041.1 GCA_019746225.1 Alphaproteobacteria bacterium
TTGCGCTTCGCGATTCGCGAAGGTGGACGCACTGTGGGTGCAGGTGTTGTTGCTAAAATCTTGAAATAGCATCAGGTAGGTTTCCGAAGAGAAACCTATAGACAATGAGGGCAGAAGTGCGGTAAAAGAAACAGCTACCTGAAAAAATTAGCTGTTTCCTTTTGCTAAAGAAAGGGTGCAGATCCTTTTTCAGTGCTTCTATATTATTTAGGAGTGTAGCTCAATTGGCTAGAGCGTCGGTCTCCAAAACCGAAGGTTGGGGGTTCGAGACCCTCCACTCCTGCCATGATAAATTGTTATGTAGTTTGAATTTTAAAACGTTAGGCGGTAGTGCAGATGAGAGCGGATCAAAAAACATCCAGTTTAAAGCAGGCTTTTGAATTCATCCCGCAAGTTCGTCAAGAGGTGCGTAAGGTGACTTGGCCAACCCGGCGAGAGACTCTTATGACCACGGCCTTTGTTTTTGGATTTGCCGTTATTGCGGCAATATATTTTATGTTGGTGGATCAAGTCGTTTTTCGACTGGTTAACTTTATCTTGGGATTTGGGAGCTAAAGGATTTATTGAATGGCTCTGCGTTGGTATGTTGTAAACGTCTATTCTGGGTTTGAGAAGAAAGTTGCTCAAGCTATTCAGGAACAGGCTGATAAAAGTGGTCTTGCTGATCGATTTGAGGAAATACTTGTCCCTTCGGAAGAAGTGGTAGAGGTCCGTCGTGGCGTCAAGGTAACAGCTGAGAAAAATTATTTTCCAGGCTATGTCCTTGTAAAAATGGAATTAACGGATGAAACGTGGCATTTGGTACGTAACATTCCAAAAGTTTCAGGGTTTTTAGGGGGTAAAGGTAAGCCTTCTCCTATTTCTGAAGCAGAGGTTAATCGCATTTTACGACAGGTTCAGGATTCTATTGAAAAACCAAGACATTCAGTTATATATGAAATCGGTGAGCAGGTCCGCGTTAGCGATGGTCCGTTTACTTCATTTTCGGGTGTTGTTGAAGAAGTTGATGCTGAAAAGGCACGTCTCAAAGTTTCAGTCATGATCTTTGGACGTCCGACACCAGTTGAATTGGAATTTGGTCAAGTAGAAAAAGCTTGACGTTGCATGACAAAAATGTAATTTTTGTCATTTTAGTAGTTTGTTATGCAAATTTTATGTAAGCGTGACAAGGTATTAAGATTGATGCAGGCTTGAGGGCGCTAATTTTAAGGGTATTCAACGGCAAATTTAAGTCGATAGAGTGTCCCTTAAGATTATTACACCTTAAGAGATTATTAAAGAGAGTCACCGTGGGAGCTTCAGCCAAGAGGCGTACCACAAGCTCAGGAATGAGAAATGATAAGACCAAATGGAGAAAGAGATATTAATTTTTTAACCTTGTACTCTATAGAGAGCAATGAATTAATTAGTTAAAATCCTTTTGAATTTGGTAAAACACTGAGGAATAGAAAATGGCAAAGAAAATTGATGGCTATATTAAGCTACAAGTACCGGCTGGTAAGGCGAACCCTTCACCACCAATTGGTCCAGCTTTGGGTCAAAAGGGCCTGAATATCATGGAATTCTGTAAAGCATTTAATGCTCAAACACAAAGTATGGAGCCTGGAATTCCGATTCCTGTAGTGATTACAGTTTATGCGGATCGTACCTTTTCCTTTATTATGAAAACTCCACCAAATTCATATTGGTTGAAAAAAGCAGCCAAGATAGAGAAGGGTACTAAAACGGCAGGGATTGAAACGGTTGGTTCTGTTACAATGGCGCAAGTGCGTGAAATTGCGGAGAAAAAATTCCAAGATTTAAATGCGCACGATATTGATGCAGCATGTCAAATGATTATTGGATCAGCTCGTTCGATGGGCTTGGAAGTGGTGGAGTAAACTAACATGGTACACGTTGGAAAAAGACTCAAAAAAGCCTTTAAAACAGTTGATGTAGAAAAGATTTACAGCATTGACGAAGCCGTTAAGCTTGTTAAGGCAAATGCTACGGCAAAGTTTGATGAAACAATTGAAATTGCAATCAATCTGAATATTGATTCACGTAAAACAGATCAAAATGTTCGTGGTGTTGTTCAACTCCCAAATGGGACTGGAAAAAACTACAGAGTCGCTGTGTTTGCAAAAGGTCCAAAAGCGGATGAAGCCCTGAAGGCTGGTGCAGATATTGTGGGGGCCGAAGATTTAATGGAAAGAATTCAAGCCGGTGATATGCCCTTCGAACGCTGTATAGCAACCCCTGATATGATGGGATTGGTCGGTCGTGTTGGTAAGTTGTTAGGCCCACGTGGTTTGATGCCAAACCCAAAGCTTGGTACGGTCACAATGGATGTTGCCCAAGCTGTTGCTGCCGTTAAGGGTGGCCAGGTGGAGTATCGGGCAGAAAAAGGTGGCGTTGTCCATAGCGGTATCGGAAAAGCAAGTTTCCAAGAGAAAGCCTTGATTGAGAATATATCAGCCTATATTGACGCAGTGCAAAAAGCACGCCCAGCTGGTATCAAAGGCGAGTTTGTTAAGAAATTGACCTTGACCTCAACAATGGGAATAGGCATTAAGTTCGAGATTAAAGCGTAATCGGATATACGCATTAGGAATTTTGAGAGATATATTTATCTCTTAAAAGTTGAGGGTATATTTAGGGAAACCTATTTGCCTCTCTTGTGGTGCAGTCTACTTTTTTTGTAGGCAAGGGCTGTTAGATTTAAAGATATATCTTTAAAAATGACGCGTCCTTGATCTAACTAGAAAAAATAGAATGTGCCAAATTGTCCGAGACTGTGGGTTCTTTTGTGAAAGGCACAAAAGTTTAATGGGCTACCGCCTGCATGAGACAGAAGGGAGAGAAGTTTTGACTCCTTCTGGGACAGAATCGTGAAAATCAAAGGATACTTTGATTTTTAAATATAGAAAACACGAAAGGGGTAGTCTTTTTCGTGAAATATACTGTTAGGGAGTGAAAAATGGACCGTTCACAGAAAGAAGAACTGGTCTCACAAATGCGTACAACTCTGCAGGAGGCAACCAGCGTTATCGTTGCTTGTCAAACAGGGATAACAGTAGCTGAGGCAACTCAGTTGCGGCGCGATATGCGTGGGGCGGGAGCTGAATTCAAGGTTTTAAAAAACACTCTTGCACAGATTGCTGTTAAAGGAACAAACCTGGAGGGGTTAAACCCTTATCTCCAGGGGCCAACTGCACTAGGGTACTCTCAAGACCCTGTTGCTGCGGCTAGAGTGTTGTCTAAGTTTGCTGATAAGAATGATAAATTATCAATCATTGGCGGCTATTTAGATGGCCAAATTCTGGATAAACAGGCGGTAAAGGCATTGGCTAACTTGCCATCCTTGAATGAATTGCGCAGTAAGATTATTGCTGTCATTTTGGCCCCTGCAACGAAACTAGCAATTTTGGCAAAAGAACCTGCAAGGCGTGTTACATGTGTTGTGGCTGCCCGTAGCCAGGGATAAAGCATTGAATTGTGAGCATTATTTTATATTATTAAGGAGTTAAAGCAAAATGGCAAATCTAGACAAAATCGTAGAAGAATTATCAAAGTTGACTGTATTGGAAGCTTCTCAGCTTTCAAAATTGTTAGAAGAAAGTTGGGGCGTAAGCGCTGCTGCTGCTCCAGTTGCAGCCGCGGCAGTTGCTGGCGGAGGCGCAGAAGCTGCTGAAGCACAAACTGAGTTTACAGTTATGTTAACTGAGGCAGGTGCAAACAAAATCAATGTGATTAAAGAAGTTCGTGCTATTACAGGCTTGGGACTAACAGAATCTAAAACATTGGTCGAAAGTGCTCCAAAAGCAGTTAAAGAAGGCGTTACCAAAGATCAAGCTGAAAAGTTTAAAAAGCAATTAGAAGATGCCGGCGCAAAGGTCGACATTAAATAGTTGATAATTTGTAAAACATATGGAGGAGGGGTAAGGTTGCCCCTCCTACAATGTATTTATATAAAACATTTGATCTATGGTTGCTAAATAGGTATTGTTTGGCTCGATAGATGAGTTGTTTTGGGTAAGGGATTCGCTATATTTCAAGGAATATCCCTAAAAGTTAAATATAGTAAATATTGAAAGAGGGCATCTATGGTAAGATCTTTCACTGGTCGGAAAAGATTTCGTAAAAATTTTGGTCGTATTGTTGAAGTAGCGCCGATGCCTAATTTAATCGCGCTACAGAAGTCTTCCTATGAAAGCTTCCTGCAAATGAATGTCCCTCAAAACAAGAGGGAAAATCATGGGCTACATGAAGTATTTCGGTCGACATTTCCCATTAAGGATTTTGCAGCAAAATCTCAATTAGAATATTTTAAGTATGAGCTAGAACGCCCTAAATATGACGAAGACGAATGTCGACAAAGAGGGCTAACTTTTGCAGCGCCATTAAAAGTCACTTTGCGCCTTATTGTTTGGGAAACCGATGAAGATACGGGTGCTCGATCCATTCGCGACATTAAGGAACAGGACGTTTATATGGGGGACATGCCCCTCATGACGGATAGTGGGACTTTTATTGTGAATGGAATTGAAAGGGTTATTGTATCTCAAATGCATCGCAGTCCTGGTGTATTCTTTGATCACGACAAAGGTAAGGCACACTCCTCGGGTAAATATTTATTTGCAGCACGCGTTGTGCCCTACCGTGGTTCATGGCTAGACTTTGAGTTTGATCCGAAGGACCTTATGCACGTTCGCGTAGATCGTCGTCGAAAAGTCCCTGTTACTGTATTCTTAATGGCGCTAGACAGTGCTGAAACAGAAAAGTACAGAGCTGAGTATGCTGAAAAGGAAGAAGTATTGCCTTCGAATCTTATTTCAGGAATGTCTAAAGAAGAAATATTGAATTATTTCTATGAAATTATTCCATTTAAAAGGAACAAAAAGATATGGCAAACCCCATTCAGCGCTAATCGCTGGAAGGGTATCAAACTGACACGTGACTTGGTTGATGCAAAAACAGGAACGGTTGTTGCTGAAGCAGGCACAAAATTAACACCGAGATTGGTAAAAAAGTTTGCAACAGATGGTTTGTCAGAAGTCCAAGTTGAATTAGAAGACTTGATTGGTCGTTATATCGCCAAAGAATACATTAATGAAGAGACTGGTGAAATTTATATTGAAGCTGGGGAAGAAATCACAGCTGATACTTTGAAAATTCTAGATGAATTGAAAGAAAAGGAAATCCCTGTCCTTCATATTGATCATGTGAACGTTGGACCATATCTTCTTAATACTCTTATGGCAGATCGTAGTAACAATCGGGAAGATGCTCTTCTTGAGTTGTACCGTGTTATGCGTCCTGGTGAACCACCTACCTTAGAAGGCGCCGAGAGCCTCTTTAAAGGCTTGTTCTTTGATCCAGAACGATATGATTTGTCGGCTGTTGGTCGTGTAAAAATGAATGGTAGATTAGGGTTAACAACGCCTGATACTTTAAGGGTCCTTCGCAAAGAAGATATCCTTGTAATCTTGAAGACGTTATTAGAGCTTAAGGATGGCCGTGGGGAAATCGATGATATTGATAACCTCGGAAATCGTCGTGTTCGTTCTGTTGGAGAGTTGTTGGAGAATCAGTATCGCCTTGGTTTGTCACGCATGGAACGGGCTATTCGCGATCGTATGAGCACTGTTGATATTGACACGGTGATGCCGCATGATCTCATAAACGCAAAGCCAGCTGCTGCTGTTGTGCGCGAATTCTTTGGTTCATCTCAATTATCTCAATTTATGGATCAGACAAATCCTTTGTCAGAAATCACCCATAAGCGTCGCTTGTCGGCATTGGGACCTGGTGGTTTGTCAAGGGAACGTGCCGGATTTGAAGTACGGGACGTGCATCCAACCCACTATGGTCGTATTTGCCCCATTGAAACCCCAGAAGGACCAAATATTGGTCTTATTAACTCTTTGGCTACTTATGCTCGTGTCAATCAATATGGATTTATTGAAAGTCCTTATAGAAAAGTGTCCAATGGTAAGGTTTCAAATGAAGTTGTTTATCTAACGGCTATGGAAGAGGGACGCTATACAATCGCCCAGGCTAATATTGAATTGGGTTCAGATGGTTCGATAAAAGATGAGTATGTAACTTGTCGTCGTTCTGGCGAGTTAAGTATTGTTCATAAAGATGAAGTTGGCCTCATTGACGTTTCACCAAAACAGTTGGTTTCGGTTG
Source organism: Alphaproteobacteria bacterium (assembly GCA_019746225.1). NCBI lineage: Bacteria > Pseudomonadati > Pseudomonadota > Alphaproteobacteria > Alphaproteobacteria bacterium. The sequence goes on from JAIESE010000041.1 coordinate 6,175, forward strand.
CGGCATCTTTGATTCCATTTTTGGAAAATGATGACGCGAACAGAGCACTTATGGGATCAAACATGCAACGTCAGGCGGTTCCATTGATTCGGGCCGAAGCACCATTGGTTGGTACTGGCATGGAGCATGTTGTTGCTCGAGATTCCGGGTCTAGTGTCATAACAAAGCGTTCTGGTGTTGTCGACTCTGTTGATGGTTTGCGAATCGTCATAAGAGTTACAGAAAAAGACGATATTAAGGATTCAGCGGCAGGTGTGGATATCTATAACTTGCAAAAATATCAACGTTCAAATATGAGCACCTGTATAAATCAACGACCTCTTGTTAAAAAGGGAGATATTGTCAAGAAGGGTGATATTATCGCGGATGGTCCGGCAACGGAGCTTGGAGAATTGGCTTTAGGACAAAATGTTTTGGTTGGTTTTATGTCTTGGCAAGGCTACAACTTTGAAGATTCAATATTGTTGTCTCAAAGAATTGCACAAGATGACATCTTTACCTCAATACATATTGAAGAATTTGAGGCTATGAGCCGAGATACAAAGCTTGGCAATGAAGAAATTACGCGAGATATTCCGAATGTAGGGGAAGAAGGCCTGAAGAATCTTGACGAAGCAGGCATTGTGTATATCGGAGCAGAAGTCAATCCAGGTGACATTTTAGTCGGCAAGGTAACGCCTAAAGGCGAAGTACCTATGACTCCAGAGGAAAAACTATTGCGCGCAATATTTGGTGAGAAAGCTTCGGATGTACGTGATACATCTTTGCGTGTACCACCTGGTGTTACCGGAACAGTTGTTGAGGTGCGCGTATTCTCACGTCGTGGTATAGACAAGGACGAAAGAGCACTTGCTATTGAACGGGCCGATATTGATCGATTGGCAAAAGATCGTGATGCTGAACGTCTCATTTTGGAAAGAAGTTTTTACCAAAATCTGAAAGAGAGATTGGTTGGGCAGAAAGTCGTTAGTGGTCCAAAGGGATTGAAAGTGGGCGTAACGATTGATGAGGCTCTCTTAAATGATTATACAAAAGGCCAATGGCGACAAATAACGATTAAAAATGATGAAATTATGGCTGAAATTGAGGCCATTAATCAGCAGATCGATCAAAACGTAACCCGTCTTCAAGACTGGTTTGAAAATAAGGTAGATAAGCTACGACGGGGTGATGAATTATCTCCTGGTGTTTTGAAGATGGTCAAAGTCTTTATCGCTGTAAAGCGCAAAATCCAGCCTGGAGATAAAATGGCTGGCCGCCATGGTAACAAAGGTGTTGTTTCTCGAATATTGCCGTTAGAAGATATGCCTTATTTAGAAGATGGAACGCAACTAGACATTATCTTAAATCCTCTTGGTTTGCCGTCTCGTATGAATGTGGGGCAAATTCTAGAAACCCATATTGGTGGCGCAGCAGCAGGATTAGGACGTCAAATTAATTTGATGTTAGAGAAATATCGAAAGACGGAAGCAACAATTTCTGAAGTTCGCTCTACCTTAAATAATATTTATGATCGCCCTGAAGATAAATCTGATCTCAAGTTGATGTCAGATGAGGAAATCTTAGATATGGCGCACAACTTGCGCAAAGGTGTTCCAATTGCAACTCCCGTTTTTGATGGCGCGAGAGCAAGTGATATTGAGGATGCTTTAAAAGCAGCCGATTTGGATACCAGTGGTCAGGTGCCTTTATATGATGGTCGAACAGGAGAGCTCTTTGATCGCAAGGTGACTGTTGGATATATATACATGTTGAAACTTCATCACTTAGTTGATGACAAGATTCACGCGCGTTCAATTGGACCATATAGCTTGGTGACACAACAACCACTCGGCGGTAAAGCTCAATTCGGTGGCCAAAGATTTGGGGAAATGGAAGTATGGGCGCTTGAAGCCTACGGTGCTGCGTTTACTTTGCAAGAAATGTTAACCGTAAAGTCAGATGACGTATCTGGACGAACGAAAGCCTATGAGGCGATTGTAAGAGGTGACGATAATATGGAAGCGGGTGTGCCTGAGTCCTTTAACGTTTTGGTCAAGGAACTAAGGTCTTTGGGACTCAATGTTTCTTTTGAACAACAAATATAGATTGATAGATGGGGTTATATAAGCCATGAATGCCATGCGTAAAGTTATGGAAAACGTTGAAGTTGCTCCCGGCTTTGATGCGATTCGCATCTCAATTGCAAGTAGTGACAGAATTCGCTCTTGGTCCTACGGTGAAGTAAAAAAGCCAGAGACAATTAATTATCGAACATTTAAGCCTGAAAGAGATGGTTTATTTTGTGCGCGTATTTTTGGTCCAATTAAGGACTATGAATGTTTGTGTGGTAAATACAAACGCATGAAATATCGAGGAGTTGTTTGTGAAAAGTGTGGCGTAGAAGTCACCTTGAGCAAAGTTCGTCGCGATAGGATGGGGCATATAGAATTGGCCTCTCCAGTTGCCCATATTTGGTTTACAAAGTCATTACCAAGTCGTATAGGCCTATTAATTGATTTATCGTTAAAAGATCTAGAACGTGTTCTTTATTTTGAGAATTACATTGTCATGGATCCAGGAATGACCCACCTTAAAAAAGGTCAGTTGATTTCTGAAGATGAATACATGCGCACCCAAGATGAGTATGGCGAGGATGCCTTTACTGCTGGTATAGGAGCAGAAGCCCTCAAGACAATGCTTAATGAAATTAATCTTGAACAAGAGCAGGAAAAGCTTCGCTTAGAAATGATTGATACGACGTCAGAAATACGCCGTAAAAAATTGGTGAAGCGTTTAAAGCTTGTTGATGCATTTTTAGAATCAAATACAAGGCCTGAAAGTCTCATTCTTGATGTTATACCCGTCATACCGCCTGAGCTTCGTCCTTTGGTTCCTTTGGATGGGGGACGTTTTGCCACCAGCGATTTGAATGACTTATACCGTCGGGTAATCAACCGTAATAATCGCTTAAAGAGATTAATTGAATTGCGCGCGCCAGATATTATCGTGCGGAACGAAAAGCGCATGTTGCAAGAATCTGTAGATGCTTTGTTTGATAATGGTCGACGCGGCCGGGCAATTTCGGGAGCCAATAAGCGCCCCTTAAAATCTTTAGCAGATATGTTAAAAGGTAAGCAGGGTCGTTTCCGTCAAAACCTTTTAGGCAAACGCGTAGATTATTCTGGTCGTTCGGTGATTGTTGTCGGTCCAGAATTAAAGCTTCATCAATGTGGATTGCCGAAAAAAATGGCTTTAGAGCTATTTAAACCCTTTATTTACGCGCGTCTAGAGCGTTATGGGTTGGCCAATACGTTGAAAGCTGCAAAGCGTATGGTAGAAAAGGAACGTCCAGAAGTATGGGATGTCCTCGAAGAAGTTATTCGTGAGCACCCTGTTCTTTTAAACCGTGCGCCAACATTGCACCGCTTAGGAATCCAGGCTTTTGAGCCAATGCTCGTAGAGGGTAAGGCAATTCAGCTTCATCCATTGGTTTGTGCGGCATTTAATGCTGACTTCGATGGTGATCAAATGGCTGTCCACATTCCTTTATCATTAGAGGCTCAGCTTGAAGCACGCGTTTTAATGATGTCTACAAATAACATTTTAAGTCCAGCCAACGGGCGACCAATTATTGTCCCTTCTAAAGACATAGTCCTTGGTTTGTACTATTTGACCTTGATGACAGAAGGCGAACTTGGAGAAGGCATGACCTTTGGTTCTATTCAAGAAATAGAACAAGCTTTGGAAGAAAAGATTATTAAGCTCCACACCAAAATTAACGCGCGAATTTCTGTATACCAAGAAGATGGCGCAACTATAACAAAGCGGGTGGAAACAACACCAGGTAGAATGCTCTTTGGTGAATTGTTGCCAAAGCATCCTAAGATTGGCTTCAATCTTGTGAATCAGGAATTGACGTCTAAGGAAATTGGTAATCTTGTAGATATCGTTTATCGTCACTGCGGGCAAAAGGATACTGTTGTTTTTGTTGATAAAATTATGGGTATGGGATTTACTTACGCAACAAAAGGGGGAATTTCCTTTGGTAAAGATGATCTCGTAATTCCACCTGAAAAAGAGAAGTTAATCTCTCAAACTAAAACAATGGTTTCCGAATTTGAGCAACAATATGCTGATGGTCTTATCACTCAAGGTGAGAAGTACAATAAGGTTGTTGATGCTTGGTCACAATGTACAGACAAAGTGGCGGAAGCCATGATGAAGGCAATCTCTAAGCCACGCCCAGGAGAACCAGTAAACGCTGTCTACATGATGGCCAATTCAGGGGCTCGTGGCTCCGTTGCTCAGATGAAACAATTGGCCGGTATGCGTGGTTTGATGACCAGACCTTCTGGAGACATTATTGAAACACCTATTATTTCAAACTTTAAAGAAGGTTTAACTGTGTTAGAGTACTTCAGCTCGACCCACGGGGCACGTAAAGGTCTTTCTGATACAGCATTAAAAACAGCGAACTCCGGATATTTAACACGCCGTTTGGTTGACGTTGCGCAAGATTGTATCATCACAGAAGTTGATTGTGGAAGTACAAAGGGCATTTCTTTAAGAGCCGTCATTGAAGGTGGGGATACTATTGCATCTCTGTCAGATCGTATCTTAGGAAGAAGCGCCGCAACGGACATTGTGAATCCAATGACAGGGGAAGTGATTGTTGAGGCGGCTCAACTTATATCTGAGGCTAATGTTGAGTCTCTAGAAGCAGCAGGAATCGATACGGTTATGATCCGTTCCGTTTTGACGTGTCAGACGGATTTTGGTATTTGCGCAAAGTGTTATGGACGCGATCTTGCTCGCGGCAGATTAGTAAACCAGGGAGAAGCTGTCGGTGTTATTGCGGCACAATCTATTGGAGAGCCTGGTACACAGTTAACGATGCGGACCTTCCACATTGGAGGTACAGCTCAACGCGGTGCTGAGCAATCAAGCCTCGAAGCGTCCTACCATGCAACTGTTACCATTCGCAACAGGAATATCGTCAAAAATGGCAGTGGGGCTAATATTGTCCTGGCAAGAAACAGTGAAATTGTCCTCGTGGATGACCAAGACAGAGAGAAGTTCCGCCATCGTGTCCCTTATGGATCACGCATCCTTGTTGAAGAAGGCGAAAAAGTAAAGCCCGGTCAACGCTTAGTTGAATGGGATCCTTACACAATACCAATTATTACAGAGCGTGATGGTATTGTGCACTTTGTGGATTTGGTCGAAGGTGTTTCTATCAGGGAGATTGTCGATGAATCAACAGGTATTTCAAATCGCGTTGTTGTTGACTGGAAACAGCAAGCCCGAGGGAGCGATTTGAGGCCGATGCTAAGCATACGAGACAAAGCTGGAAATCCCGTTATTTTGCCAAATGGCATGGAAGCGCGTTACTTTTTAACTGTCGATTCTATTTTATCTACTGAAAACAGCGCGAAAGTTCGGGCTGGGGACATTCTGGCCCGTATTCCTCAAGAAAAAACAAAGACACGGGACATTACAGGTGGTTTGCCGCGTGTTTCTGAATTGGTTGAGGCTCGCCATCCGAAAGATGCAGCTATTATAGCTGAATTTGATGGTCGAGTTGAATATGGTAAAGATTATAAAGCAAAACGTCGTATTTTAGTTATTCCTACAGATGAAACGCTGCAACCTATGGAATATTTAGTGCCTAAGGGGCGTCACATAACAGCTCATGAGGGTGACTATGTAAAGCGCGGAGACTTGCTCGTGGATGGAAGTCCGGTGCCTCATGATATATTGCGAATTTTAGGTATTGAAGCTCTTGCAACGTATCTTGTCAGTGAAATTCAACAAGTTTACCGTTTGCAAGGTGTGCGGATAAATGATAAACATATCGAAGTTATCGCACGTCAAATGCTTCAAAAATTTGAAGTTAATGATCCAGGTGAGACGATTCTTATCCGTGGGGAGCAAGTTGACCGCACCGAACTCGAACAAGCGAACAAAGAAGCTGAATCTAAAGGATTAAAGATCGCTACTGGAATCCCGATTTTGCAAGGTATTACGAAAGCATCCTTGCAGACCAAATCGTTTTTTGCAGCAGCATCTTTCCAGGAAACAACAAGGGTATTGACCGAAGCGGCAGTCTCTGGCAAGGTTGATGGACTTATTGGGTTAAAAGAAAATGTTATTGTCGGACGTCTCGTTCCCGCTGGAACGGGGAGTATGTTGCACAGCTTACGTAAGCTTGCAGCGGAAAGGGATCGTGTTGCAACGGTTGTGCCTTTAAGCGATGAGTTAGAATCTTCAGATGTGCAAACAGAGCATCAAGAAGAACAGATACTCATAAATTAAGGTATTTCACGATTGAGATCGAGAAACCGTTGACATATAATAAATGCTGTGGTTAGTATGCCAATGGCAAGGTGTAAGTCAAAAAGTAGATATTTTTGACTGTGATAAATTGTTGAATGTTTGAAAAAGAAAAGAAGGGTTAGGCTAATGCCTACAATTAACCAATTAATTCGTAAACCAAGAGTTCCAAAAGGAACTCGAAATAAGGTCCCGGCACTTGAGTCATGTCCTCAAAAGCGAGGTGTGTGTACGCGAGTTTTTACAACTACGCCTAAAAAGCCAAACTCGGCTTTACGTAAAGTTGCTCGTATTCGATTAACAAATGGGTATGAAGTAACAGGCTACATTCCCGGAGAAGGGCATAACTTACAAGAACACTCTGTTGTTTTGATACGCGGAGGTCGTGTAAAGGACTTGCCTGGTGTGAGATATCACATCATTCGTGGTGCTCTTGATACACAAGGTGTCAAAGATCGCCGTCAATCACGTTCAAAGTATGGCGCAAAGCGTCCAAAGTAAGAATTAGTTAAGAGGAAGATCAAATGTCACGTCGTCGCGCGGCTGAAAAAAAGGAAATACTCCCTGATCCAAAGTTCGGGGATTTTGTGCTAGCAAAATTTATTAATAGCATAATGACCAAAGGGAAAAAATCAACAGCAGAACGCATTGTTTATGGTGCTCTTGAGAAAATGCAAGGTCGTGGTGGCAAAAACGCTATTGATCTTTTTCATGATGCCTTAGAAAATGTAAGGCCTGCTGTAGAGGTTCGTTCTCGTCGCGTTGGAGGTGCTACATACCAAGTTCCAACAGAAGTACGTACTGAGCGTTCACAAGCCCTTGCCATTCGTTGGCTCATCGGCGGAGCGCGTAAGAGATCTGAAAAAACAATGGTAGATCGCTTGTCGGCTGAGCTCTCTGATGCAGCTAATAACCGAGGTACCTCCGTAAAGAAGCGTGAAGATACACATAAAATGGCAGAAGCCAATCGTGCATTCTCGCACTATCGTTGGTAGGGGAAAAGAATGTCACGTACAACACCACTCAGTAAGTATCGCAATATTGGAATTATGGCCCACATCGACGCGGGAAAAACCACAACGACAGAGCGTATTTTATATTATACCGGCCGGTCCTATAAAATTGGAGAGGTTCATGAAGGCACAGCCGTTATGGACTGGATGGAACAGGAACAAGAGCGTGGCATAACCATAACATCTGCTGCGACGACCTGTTTCTGGAATGATAATCGAATTAATATTATCGACACACCTGGCCACGTTGATTTCACCATTGAAGTTGAGCGCTCCTTACGCGTCCTTGATGGTGCTGTTGCTGTATTTGATGGGGTTGCAGGTGTCGAGCCACAATCTGAAACCGTCTGGCGTCAAGCCGATAAGTATCATGTTCCAAGAATTTGCTTTATTAATAAAATGGATCGTACTGGCGCAAACTTTTATCGTTGTGTGGATATGATTGTGGATCGTTTGGGCGCACGCCCACTCGTAATCCAATTGCCAATTGGATCTGAAAGTGAATTCGTTGGTATTATTGATTTGGTAGAGATGAAAGCCATTATATGGCACGATGAAACCCTTGGGGCAAAGTTCGATGTCGTTGAAATACCAGAAAAAATGAGAGAAGAAGCGAATAAGTATCATGACCAATTGGTTGAAATGGCCGTTGAGGTTGATGATTCTGCTTTAGAAAAGTATTTAAATGCGGAGATGCCGTCTGCAGAAGTTTTAAAAGCATGCATCCGAAAAGGTGTTCTTCTTGGAAAGTTTGTTCCTGTCATGTGCGGAAGTGCTTTTAAGAACAAAGGCGTTCAACCATTGCTAGATTGTGTTGTTGAATATTTACCCTCCCCAGAAGATATTAAATCTGTTACAGGAACTATACCAGATACAGATGAAGAAGTTGAAAGGAACGCAGAAGATACAGCTCCTTTTTCTGGTCTCGCGTTTAAAATTATGACAGACCCATTTGTTGG
>JAIESE010000042.1 GCA_019746225.1 Alphaproteobacteria bacterium
AAGTGATCTTCAACTTAACAAAGGGGACATTTCTACTGAACGTAAAGGGGACATTATCGCAGAACTTTTACATGATTGGATCGCATAATATATATTATGGAAAATAAGATGGAGGGTGTAAGCGTCAATTCCAACCCAACACGGCTCTCTAAATTGGTTTAGATCGCTTCATGCACCTCTTAAGATGCCCATACAGCCCGTCTTAGAGCTGCGACACCCTTGATGCTACCAAATTTCTATCATGCGCATCCTTTCTATTCGTATAAACAGGCCTTAACTGACAAACGTGTTTCAACATGTCTCATGGCGCTCTCCCATCTATCATGCGTATCTTTTGCTATTAACAATACTAAACGGAGACATGTACATGAGCACAAAACCACAGGCTGGGGAATTTTGTTGGAACGAGTTGATGACGTCTGATACCGGTAAGGCAAAAGAATTCTATGGCCAATTGTTTGGCTGGACGCACCAGGATATGCCGATGAAGAACATGACGTACACAATGTTTAATAGCGGTGAAAAGATGGTGGGCGGTCTATTGCAAATCCCCCCACAAGAACAAGGAAAGGTCCCTCCTCACTGGATGAGCTATATTTTGGTAGCCAGTTTGGATGAAAGCCTGAATAAAGCCGAAACATTGGGTGCTAAGGTAAAAATGCCGCCAACAACCGTTGAGGGCATGGGACGGTTTGCCGTGATCCAAGACCCAACAGACGCCCACATCGCCCTCTGGGAATCGGCGATTCCATAAGAAGCCGAAATTTATTAAAGGAACATCTTATATCTTTTTCAAACATTACTGAAAAAGATGAAATTCTCATTGAAATCATGACTTAATGAAGTTATAAGATTTACACTAAATGTTGCTCAACCTTTTGAAGGAGTTCCTATTCATGAAAACCAAGATTATATTTATGTTTGTGATATTATGTTCAATTTCTTTTGCAATGGATGCAAAAAAACCAGAAGAACGAACTCATGGTTTAGAAGTAAAAATTCCAAGCATGGTCTTGTTTTGTCACGACAGTGATACTGCTGAGTATAAGGCATGGGCACAAAATATGACGAAAGGAGAGGCTGTAAAACCGCATGACGTGGATTGGTATAACAAGAATATTTTAGCGCCACTCGTTGGGTTTACACAAAAAAAAGAATCAGGTGCTTTACTGACACTCGCCTTATTTTATCGAAAAGAAATCGGATTGGATAAATTGCCTGTTTTGGTTAGCTATTTTCTAAAGGAGCCAAGATTTGAGAACAACGTTTATGTACTATCGGCTGCTGGAATTGCTGATCTGGCATCAGGAAAGATCGATCCAGCGTTAACCTTCTATGATAGAGCGAAAAGGCATGGAGATATTTTCTCAACAGTTCAAGCCATCTACATTACAGCATTACTCAGTTCGCCTAAAAAGGAAATTCGTTACGTCGAAAAAGCTTGCGAAATCATCAGGGACTGGCAAGCTCTATATGCTGGAGAAACGGATACGAAAGTTATAGGAGCTGACCTTCTGGGTCATATGCAAAAGAAGGGTGGGTCAAAGTATGGATCCCTTTTTGACATATATGATGCTCTTTTTTCGACCATTAAGAAATGGGGATTTGAAAAGATCTTGTTAGCGAAACTTATTGCGGAATGTGAACGCATCAATAACATTCCAGCAAGACTTGCTTTTATTGGGTGCTTTGGAAATTATTTTATGGGCACCCCTTATGAAACCTTATTGAAAGAATCGAAGATTGTAGCAGCTAAGTAATCTTAAGACATCTCCCCTGAAATCTTAGTAAGGGGTGAATCTATTGAGAGGCGAGCGGAAAAAGATCCTGTGGCTTCAAGCCAAGGGCACGTTTCTTTTTAGTGGCTTCTTTCCTTCGTTCCTTCATCAATCCTTCTTGGGTGCCTTGAGGGGAATTTGGATCATATTGGTGAATGCACATTTTGTGATTGCAGTGGTCAATTTCATGCTGAAGAAGCCGCGCAAGGAAACCGTAAGCTTCCGCAGTTACGTCCCTTCCCTCTTCATCCTTGCCTTTGTACCGAATGGCCTTATAGCGCCAGATTTTCCCATAATGCTGCTTGGCTGAACAGCATCCTTCCCAATCAAGGACCTTACCCTTGCTCTCAATGCCTTCATAGGAGGGATTAATCAAAACAGTGAGGGGCAGAAGCTCTATGACATCGTCGCGCCACTTTAGGGCTTCTTCAGGTACAAGAAATACGGTGATTGGTTTAGCCACACCCACTTGAGTTGCCGCAAGGCCAGCGGCTCCCTCCTTTATAACTCTCTTCTTGAGGGCTGCAATAAAGTTCTTATCCTCTCGTGAAAGAGGAAACTTAACAGGATCCATGGGAGTCGTTAAGACACTATTTTGAGAAGGATCATCAATGTCAACAATATCGAGAGAGGCTGATTCATATTGAGGGTCCATTTTGTTTATCTCCATACTTGAGGCACAAGGCATGCACAATAATAACGTGCAAGTTATTACTTTAATTACTATATTTTTATGTATAATAAACCCCTCCCTTAATGAGATCTTAATAAAAAGATGTTTTAATTATTGAGTTACGCATACCACAATGAAAGGGATATTAAAATGAAGAATTTTAACACAATTAGAAATTTATCTATGGGGATTCTTGCGACCTTAGTATTGCAAGGGGCATCCTTCGCCGCTTCTATGCTTCCTAGCGACAATCCAGAGACAGCCCCAAAAGATGGTGAGAAAATGATGATGGGTTCTCATGAAGGTATGGGAATGGACATGATGAGCCCCGGAGACATGAAGGACCACCACAAAATGATGAAAGAGCATCATGAACAAATGATGAAAGATACCCCGGAGGACATGAAAGAACATCATAAAGTGATGATGGAACATCATGAGAAGATGATGAATATGTCACCTGAAGAAATGAAAGCTCAACATGAGAAAATGATGAATATGAGCCCTGAAGAGAGAATGGATCATCGCAAGATGATCATGGGTGAAAAAAGTGCCAGCGCAGCGCCAGCAGATACGAAAGCTTCTGTAGAGCCAAAACCAGCTGAAGAACCAACGGCAGTAGCAGAATCAATAAAGTAAGGATCATAAGGACTCGCCTGGCACCATAGCTAATAGATCAGGCGAGTTCCCCTCCCCTTTACGATATTTTAAGCATAACGCCTTATTCTAATTCTTATTAGGATAAGAGGTTGATATATTATGCTTTTCATAAGAGGGTTACTTTTAGTTCTAACAATTGCCTTTGCCGGCCATGCTGCTCCTCCAGCTCCTACCAAAACTGCATTAGCTCCAAGGCCACTGATTACTAAAGAAATAGGTGTTGATGACGAAGCTACAATCAGCCTGGTCAAGGAACTTGTTAAAAAGATGAAAGAAGATCCCACGAATGGTTCTTGGGATGATATGATTTCTGACACAGTGATGAAACAGCATACCTTAACCTTACATAAACCAAATAACCCCTACTTCTACAGCGATGACAAATATGTTATCACAGACATCATCGATTTAGTGCTTGATGATCCGGATGGAGTCTATGATGAAACCAAAACTTCCGGTACTTTGAAAATATATCGGGAATGTAATTATCCTGTTGAAATTGAAATGCTTTATGATCGTGAAAAAAGGGCGGAAAAGAAGTTTCAAAACCCAAAACTTAATTTTCAAAAGGGATATCTTGGTCAGGTTGTATACGGTCCCACAAACCGAGTGATGGTTGTTTTAAATATTAAGGGTGATGAACAATTAGCAAATACCTTGGAAGAACGGTTGGCATATTTCAGAAACAATATCCGTTTTGTTGATGCATATCCTGTAAAAGATGACCCATTAAAGCCTGACCCGGCTGATGCAAAGAAGGCGAAAGCAGGCGTTGGTTTGACAAACATACATTGTGAGTGCCCATCTTAAGTTTAGATGGAAAATGAATTTCCACAGCCACAAGAGGCCGTCGCATTAGGATTTTTAATGACGAATTGGGCGGATGTTAAATCTTGAGTGTAATCAATCACCGCATCCGACAATAGGCCGAGGGAGATTTCATCAATAATTACCTCAATACCGTCTTTCAAAAATAACTGGTCATCCATCGTTTGCGCATCATCCAAGGAAAAATGGTATTGAAAGCCAGAGCACCCTCCCCCGCTTACTGAAATACGCAATCGTAAAGGGCCTGAGGCTTCCTCTAGGGCTATAAGATGTGCAACCTGCTGAGCGGCACTTTCTGTAATAGTTATGTTTGGTGTAATCATAATTGATTTATAGCACGATTAAGGCATTTTGGGAAGGTTTCAGTCGTTGCTTCCCCCTTGTTATCTACTGTGGCAGTCGTATCAGAACCCGCAAGCCGCCATGGGGGGAATCTCCGAGGCGAATTTGACCGCCGTGATTTCGGATTACATCCCGCGCGATGCTCAAGCCAAGACCAACACCGCCCGTTTCCAGGTTCCGAGATACATCCAGACGGTAAAAGGGACGAAACACTTCATCCCGCTGAGACTCTGGTATCCCCGGACCATTATCATCTATCGTGATTTCAAGGAAGCGGCCACTTGCTTGCGCCCCGATCCACACATGATCAGCATAACGCTCTGAGTTCACCAATAAATTCATGAGGCATCGCTTTAACATCTGAGCCTTGACTTGTATCTTAAGTTCGACTGGGCAGTCGATTGTTATGTTAAGAGAGGTATTTCTAAACTGCGCTTTCAAATCATGAAATAAGTCACAAAGAATGATACTGATAGGCGATTCATCCCCTGCCCCTCTTGCAAAATCCAGATACCCTTCGAGCATCTTTTGCATTTGCTCGACATCCTCGGTCAAATTTACAACCTCAGGATCTCGAGGCATCATCGCAAGCTGAAGTTTCATTCTGGCCAGAGGCGTTCGTAAATCATGGGAAACGCCTGCGAGCATTTCGGTTCGTTCATTCAATTGTCGTCGGATTCGATCGCGCATAATATTAAAGGAAATACCTGCTTTACGGACTTCTGTTGCTCCTTCTGGACGATAATCCCCAACATCTTGCCCCTTACCAAAACGTTCTGCCGCATCTCCTAAGCGCCGTAGGGGGCGGATTTGGTTGCGCATAAAGAGGGAGGCAACAATAAACAGTAACAAAGCAGATGCGGTTGTCCAGATAAGCACTAGGGGCGTTGTTCGACTGAAGAGGCGCTTTCGGGGGGTTTCAAAATGTAAAACACCCTGACGAACTTCAACATCTAAGTAGATATTGTCTTGGCTCATGCGTAAGAAATAGGGTTGTTTAAGCTTGTCACGCAAGGCTTCTTCCATAAATCCGTAAAGCCATGTCGACTTATATATACCAGCTCGTGGCAACTTTTCCCCTTGCTTCAGCTTCAAATCAAGCATGAGGCTATGATGCGCCAACTCAGCGACACGAGAAAAGTCTTGCCCATCTTCAACCATTTCTACAACCATATGAATATCACCAGAAATGGTGTTCGACAGGAGTCTTAGAATTGTTTCCGTGTGCCGATCAAAGAAAATGTAGCCTAAGACAACCTGGACTAAAATAAGGGGCGTTACTAGAATAATAAGGGAACGCCCGAATAAACTTCGGGGCATAATAGACTTTATCAAACGAATTGGATTGCGCATTATGATCCCTTTTGTCCAATTTAGCCTATTTGTTCTCATGAAACCAACGGTTTTGTTGCCTAATAGAAAAAGGGGCAACGAATTGTTGCCCCTTCTAGATCCGTCATTTTAGCGGTCTATTAGTTTGCCCACGTTTTAATCACTGTAAGTCCGTTGTTTTCTTGAATTGAACCGCCCATCTTAATGATCGGAATGTTACTAAGTTTCACCATTTTTGGTCGGCCTTTGTGTTCGCCACCTGCCCTGTCTCCTTCATCTGTTGGCTCATCCTCAGGATCCGGAATGTTGGCTTTTCCCTGGTCACTTTTATCTTGATAATCTATGGGGGTGACAATTCCATTGAAATCGGCACTCACTTGTTTTGTCGTCGTGTCATTAACGTTCTGCGCAGCTTGCAACTGTTCCCTTGAATTTTGAAGATCTTCTGATTCCTGAGTCTGAGGCGTTACCAATTCAAGTTCGCCTGTTTGCATCGAGTCGGCTCTAATGCCCCCACGAGCTGAAAGAGCCATATCATCCTCTGTCCCTGCTCCGTCTTCAGATTCAATCTCTAAAAGATCGAGTCTATCTTTCACCCGAACCTGAGGAGTGTCGGTAGGAACTTTTTGTCCCTTTTCTTTTTCTGCTGAAGGGGGAGTAAGTTTATGATTTTCTTCAGATAATGTAACATTAGGTTTGCTGGTTTCCGTCTCCTGTTTTTGATTCTTGACTGTATTTCCAACACAAAGTGATGAGACGATTAAAGCGGCAATTGAAACACCTACCATATTCTTTAATATAGTGATCTGCATAGTGGACTCCTTATCTGGTTAATCTTGCTCTTTCCCATACCCTTCCGGGTTAACTTTAAGGTACATTTTCATAAGTTAATAAGAGGTTAACAAACAAGAAGCTTGAAATATAAAATTGGATGGATAGAATGGGGTCCATGGAAGCCATTAAATCTGCAAAATTCATCGTTATATGAACTTTTGTTTTTGACAAATGCCCATAAGTCATGGCAAATGGCTGTAAAGGTATTTATATTTGAAGGTATTAGACTTGAAGGAGATCAATCGTGATTAAGTTAGAATGGGGAACAAAACGGGCTTGTCAAAGCTGTACGGCTCGTTTTTATGATATGCGTCACAGCCCAATTGTTTGTCCAAAATGTGGAGAAACCTTTGAAATACAGACACCTGGTCGTCGGTCACGTAGTCGTAATGCCGTGGTCGATGATATCGTTGCAAAGCCAATAGAAGATGATATCCTCATCGAAGAATTGGATCTACCAGCCGACTTAGACGAAGATCTTGTCGAAGAGGATGATGATACTTTAATTGAAGACACATCAGACCTTGGAGAAGATTTAGACGATATGGCTGATGTCATCGACACAGTTGATGAGGGCGAAGAGCAATAATAATTTAAGAGAGTTATATTATGAGCCTTATGAGTAAAGCTTTCTGGATCTCTTTGTTATGTTTGTCTTTTTTGGGCATCATTGTATTGGGTGTTGTCGGAATTCCGGCCAAACCCGTAACGGTGATTAAGACAATTCCAAATGATCGACTGCCATAGTAGATCAGATGCTTGCACCTGAGGTTGATGCTTTTTTGGAAATGTTGGTGGCAGAAAGGGGATCTGCACCCAACACCATAGAAGCCTATCGACAGGATTTAAGTCATTTTGCTGCATTTATTAAAGAGACTTCATCCTTTGAAGTCTCTTTATCTCATGTAACAGCTGATCACATCAACAATTTCCTTATTCACCTTTCTAAAGAGGGGCGCGAAGCTTCAACGCTATCTCGTCGTTTGTCAGCTTTGCGTCAATTTTATCAGTTTTTGCTGTCTGAAGATTGGATTACCTCCAATCCCACAGCAACGATTGATGCTCCTCGCCCTCAAAGGTCCTTACCCAAAATATTGTCAGAGGAACATGTTGTTCGATTGCTGGAAACTGCCCGTCTCCAAATTGATCCAGAAGGGTATCGTCTATACGCCCTGCTAGAGACTCTTTATGCCAGTGGTTTGCGCGTCAGTGAACTCGTGACTCTCCCTTTCCTAGCATTTCACCCCAGTAAATCTTTTCTTCTGATTAAGGGAAAAGGGGGTAAGGAACGCCTGGTGCCACTAAGTGAGCCTGCTCTAGCGGCATTGAATACCTATTTGACCGTTTACCCCATATTTCTAAAGCGTGCAGGCCTCAAGGGTGAAAAATGGTTATTCCCCTCCCCTAGCAAAGAAGGATTTTTAACAAGACAACGATTCGGGCAGTTATTAAAAGCCCTTGCTCTGCAGGCCAACCTGGATCCGGATAGCATATCCCCCCATGTCATCCGTCATGCCTTTGCAACCCATCTTTTGACCCATGGGGCGGATCTCTTAGCGATTCAAAAATTATTAGGGCATGCTGACCTGTCAACCACCCAGATTTACACCCATGTGGTGACAAACCACCTAAAGGACTTGGTGAATCATCATCACCCATTGGCACAGTCAACGAAAAAAGGTACATTGCAAAAAACAAGGGAAAACTCATGACTGTATTTTTAGACTTTGAAAAGCCAATTGCAGAGCTTGAAGGCAAGATTGACGAATTGCGTCATCTAGATAGTGCTGGCAAGGTTAACATTGTGGCAGAGATTACCACTTTGCAAAAGAAAGCTGATAAGCTTTTGAACCAAACCTACAGTAATCTTTCACCTTGGCAAAAGGTAAAGGTTGCCCGCCATCCCGAACGCCCCCAGTTCTTCAATTATCAAGAAGCGTTGTTTGAGGAGTTTACGCCCCTTGCGGGAGATCGTTGTTTTGGTGAAGACCAAGCCATCGTTGGTGGTCTTGCCCGTTTTCGGGGCAAACCGGTGATGTTGATTGGGCAACAAAAGGGTCAAGATACAGAATCGCGTATTCGCCATAATTTCGGCATGGCAAGGCCTGAAGGATATCGCAAAGCGCGTCGACTTATGGAACTGGCTGACCAATTCCACCTCCCCCTGATCACTTTCATCGACACAAACGGTGCCTGGCCTGGAATTGATGCGGAAGAACGCGGCCAAGCAGAAGCGATTGCCCGCAGCATTGAGGCTTGCCTTAAGGTAGAGGTCCCTCTCATAAGCATAGTCATTGGTGAAGGTGGCTCTGGGGGGGCGATTGCCATTGGGGCTGCCAATACAGTCCTCATGATGGAACATGCGGTGTATTCTGTTATTTCCCCTGAAGGATGTGCCTCTATTCTTTGGCGCAGCGCCGATATGGCCTCTGACGCGGCTGAAGCCCAACGTATCACCGCCCAAGACCTTTATAAGCTAGGCATCATTGATCAAATCGTCCCCGAACCCATGGGCGGCGCACATCGCCATCCCGATGTGGCCATAAGATCCGTTGGGGAGGCCTTAGAGCATGCCCTCCTCACCTTATCTGCCCATGAGGGGCGCAAGCTTCTTCAAATGCGTCGAGACAAGTTCTTAGGGATGGGCAAGAAGGGTCTATAGAGTTCTTGAAAAAAAAGCCTTTGAGGATTTCTCCCTAAAGGCTTTTTTATTAACACTTAATATTTTATAGCTTTTTATATGCTAAAATACGTTGTTTTGGTGGATAGAATTTAACAAATTCAGGATTTTCGTCAAAATCGAATCCCACGGCCTTAAGATGAGGAATAAGAGGATCTGCCGGATCGTATAAGCCAATAACATATCCCGGAAGTGTTCCTTCCAAAGGTAACTTCACACCTCTTTCTTTTAGCTGTGCAAATACCTGTAGGCCAATTCGCAAAGCATCTCTTGTCCTTTCTTCACCAAGGGCCTTTGGCAATACGGGAACCATCATTCCAAGACCACAATTAGGAACTAGATCGTATTTCTCTTTTGAAAACTTCGCATCAACCGGAGCATCCTTTTTCAAGCTCAAAGCACCAAAGTGTACAAATTTTTCGACAATGGCTGAATGCTCTTTCAGATCATATCCATTTCCAATGCCAAGAGCTGGCATACGTCCCAAGCATAAAAATCCAGCAGCTTTTTCAGCGAAAAAAAGAATACCACTATAGGGGTTTGGATTGTCAGTTCCTTGTTGACGTGTAATCAAGTTCTCTGCCCAGCTATTCACACCTTCTGGTTTCTCTTCTGTATTTGTTGGGAGACCTTCTTTAAAAGTGCAACGAGATACCAGTGCTTCAATCACACTAGCATCACCCGCTGTTATGGAGCGATAGGTAAGGGCTCCACATGTGCCTGAAAGTCTCAGTTCCTCCTTCATTTTGATGGGATTAGGAGCCACAGCTGGAACAACATTATGCTCCTCCATTGCACTGACCTGTCCGCACAGCACGACTAATGCAAAAAGCATTTTCAAAGGTTTAATCATAATTATAATACTCCCAAATTAGATTTTCACATTAGAAACAATAGAGAAACTCATTTCTCTATAATCAGGTTTATATCCCTTTGCCTAATCCTATAGCAAGGGGAATATCGTAAATAATAGGGAGAGGTAAATTCTAACTTTATTGATATAGCAATCTCATGGTCTTATACTAGCCAAGACAACACACGAAAGGAACCCATGTACCTAACATCCCCCATCACAAGCCTTCAAGGCATTGGGACCAAACGAAAAGCTTTGTTTGAGCGTTTGCTCGGCACCCGAGTTATGGATGTGTTGATGCATCTGCCGTGCGACCTCATCAATCGCCGCTTTGTGTCTAGTGTGTTGGATGCTAAAGAAGGCGAGACAATCAGCGTCATTGGGGAGGTCATCAGCCATACGCCGCCAACCTTTCCCCGCAAAGTCTATGCCGTAACCTGTTTTGATGGAAAATACTTCTTTGACCTTGTTTATTTTCATGGGAAAGGCTCCTACCTTCAAACAAGTCTGCCGATTAATACGAAGCGCCTGATCAGCGGGAAACTTGAACGGTACCAAGACCGTTGGAAAATTACCCATCCGGATCATGTTGCCCCCGTTGAAGAACAGCAGATTTTAAATGGTCCTGAGCCTGTTTATCCCTTAACCACAGGCATTACCAACAAGTGTGTTAATCGCGTCATTAAATCCGCTCTTGTGCGGCTTCCAACTTTGCCCGAATGGTTGGATGAAACTCAAAGTAAACTCTGGCCCCGCTGGAATGAGGCTGTTCTTGAAGTTCATAATCCGAAAGAGGAGCAAGACCTCTCGGCGACCTCCCCTGCCCGCCTGCGCCTTGCTTATGATGAGCTTTTAGCCCATCAACTTTCGTTGAACCTCACCCGCCGCCGCCAATATGCAAAAATCGAAGGATCAGCGCTGAGAGGGGATGGGCACCTGACGACTCAGATTCGACAGTCTCTGCCCTTCACACTTACCCCCGGCCAGGAAAGTGCCATAGTGGATCTGTCCAAAGATATGGCCGCCCCCCAACAAATGCTGCGTCTTATTCAAGGGGATGTGGGCAGCGGCAAGACCATTGTGGCGATGCTGGCCATGGCCCAGGCTGTGGAAGCCGGTTTCCAGGCGGCCATCCTCGCGCCCACGGATATCCTTGCCCGCCAACATGCCGCAAAGTTGATGCCCCTGTGCGACGCATGTGGCATTCGCCTCGCCCTCCTCACCGGACGTGATCAGGGTAAGAAGCGGGAACAACTCCTAGAGGATTTAAAAGACCACAAAATTGATATTTTGGTTGGAACACACGCCATCATTCAAGAAGATGTTGCCTTTGCCAAGCTCGGCCTTGCTGTTGTTGATGAACAACACCGCTTCGGTGTCGACCAGCGGCTCGCCTTAACAGAAAAAGGAAAGAACCCAGATGTGCTCGCCATGACAGCGACACCCATTCCGCGCACCCTCATGCTGGCAAATTACGGTGATATGGATGTTTCCATCATTCGCGACAAACCTGCAGGGCGTCTGCCCATTGATACAAAAGTCATGCCCTTAAGTCGCATGACTGAAGTAGTTGAAGGGGTCGAGCGCGCCTTAAAGACGGGAACGAAGATCTATTGGGTTTGTCCCCTGATAGAAGAATCAGAAGCGTTAGATCTGGCTGCTGCCAAGGAGAGATATGACGAACTCACTCAACGATTTCCTGGAAAAGTGGGCCTGGTCCATGGAAGGCTCAAAGCCGATGAGAAAGATAGCGTCATGGCTCAGTTTATCAATGGTCCTCTTGATATTCTTATTGCCACCACTGTCATAGAAGTCGGTGTTGATGTGCCGGCGGCATCCATTATGGTCATTGAACACGCAGAGCGTTTTGGCCTTTCTCAACTTCATCAATTGCGGGGAAGAATTGGTCGAGGCAATCAGTCAGCCACCTGCGTCCTGCTTTATGGTCATGCTTTAACCGATGTGGGCCGAAAAAGACTCGAAATTATGCGCCAAACCAACGATGGCTTTTTAATCTCTGAGGAAGACCTCAAACTGAGAGGCAGTGGTGAATTGTTGGGTACCCGACAAAGTGGATTGCCGCGATTTCGGATAGCAGACTTCACTTCCAATCCCGACCTATACGGGGAACTGTTTGCGATGGCCAACAAGGATGCGCGCCGTATATGCCAAGATGATCCAACCCTTTCCACAACACGAGGGCAAGCCTTACAGCTTCTCCTATCCTTACATGGTCGTGCGGACGCAGCCAAATATAGCCGTTCAGGATAAGATAAGCTCATAGGTGGCTCCTTTCCATCATGGCCGCGACCGTACTATCCTTTTCTTTACTTCCCCGAGAGGACCCGAACTCAAAGGTATAAGCATCTTTCAAACATGCCCCAAATATCCCGGCAATTGTTGATATAATACCGACCGCTTCACCAGGCAATTTTTCTGAAAAATAGGCCAAGGAGCCCAAACATAAAATAAGACCACTAGCCGCTGCTAGGACCATGACATCCGCGCGCATGTTGGAACGCCCTGCATTCATCAGTGCCACATCCCGCAATCGGGCGTCTTGACGGTCCTTCATGGCAGCCAATTCTATTTCAGCTTCCGCTTGGATGATGGCCCTTTGAAAGTCACTGACCATCTCCGAATTGTTTTCAAGGCGATGTATGGCCTCAAGCGGATCCGTGGATCCGGTTACTTTTTCAGCTATATCAACAACTTTTAATGCAACCTCTTGGGCTTGCTCTCCTCCGAGCCAACGGGCAATGATGGGGGCAAAGCTTGCCAATCCAAGAGCCGCTGCAATTACAGGAAATGCCATTTTAATCTCCTTTCATTAATTGATAGAACACATGTTTGCCAATACAAACTTTAGGGGGTATTCCCTTTGACCACTTCGGGTACAGAGACATTGTGGTGGCATGATAATGGTCACTTCCCTTCGTCAGATCTGGCCATTCTTGCCGAAAAACCTTGTTTGCTACATCCCGACAAATGAAAAACACAGGATCAAGAATCTCCTTTTGCAAAAGAATCAACCTGTTTGGATCCTGTTCATTCCAACAAGAGAATTGCCAAGGTTTGTGACAAACTTCCTGAATTGTGTGACCGAACCAGCCTTTAAGCCTGACTCGATTCATCACCACGTTCCCAACGGCAATTAAGGATGCAAGCCCGGCCTTACCGTTAAATTCTCCTCGTGCCTCGCCGTAGATGGTGCGTGCGAGAAGATCTATGTCTTTATCGCTTTTCATCTCCCCCTCCCCTTACAGCTCAAACACCAGAACCCAAAACCCTTTATCAGATTCAAATTCTTTTGAGATATGGGCTTCCATACATGAATAGAGTCCTCGATTCATCTGAACCCAATCATGCACCCGATAAGATGTATGTTCTTGCCACTTTCCCTGATAACTTGGAAAAACCTTCGGGATAACCACTTTCCCCAAGACACTACCAAATGTGCCATGAAACGTTAACTGATCTCCCTCTTGGGCTATTTTTGAAATGCCTTCACCCAAAGCGGGGTTAGTTTCAAGCTCCCTAAGCCGTTGGTCTAGAAATGCAAAATTCCCATCCATTTCTGCAATCGTTAACGGATCTTTCTTTTCATGACGATAGACAATACCCATATCTTTCACCCCCTTCGTTTGTAAAACAATTGATTCCCCATTAGCCGGTAGGAATCATATGATGTTTTCATCAATTTTCCGGCTTCATTGATCCCCAGCTCCAGATTAATCTCTGACATTCCGGCCTCAATAGATTCCATAAACGTACGCGTTTGATCTTGGCTATATATATCTTCAAAACAAATGTCGTCATCTCCTTGTCTTTCCTTAGTGAATGCATGAACACCTCGATCGCGCCAGAAGGGAAGTGACGTTTGATGAATGATCGTTTCATCCTGTAACGACTCCAACGAACATACGAGCGGATAAAAGTCTTCATCTACTTGTGTAGCACCATAGGCCCACAAAGATTTTCTGCTGGAATCTCCCTGTATGAAGCGCCCTTGTGGTTGTGTAAGAAACTCTTTCTGATAGAGATAAGGTGTTGGTAAATGAAGAGTAAATTCTAATACTTTCCCCCCAACAAAAGGGGTCCTTCCTTCCCCAGATCCCTTTTGAAAATACCCATGCCCAGTTGATTCGATGCGCACGCTCGAAAATGTCGATTGGTTAGGATACAAAGAGCAAGGCGCATAATCATCTAGTTTTGCTTGGGCGGTCTCATTCACCACCCAAACAGGAATCACGCGAACTTGAATTTCAATAACGAACGGTAAATCTTCATCTGATAGCCAAACACCTTCATCCTTGACACCCCCAAGCTGACAGTACGGCGCTTCCTCGTTGAAAGTATCCGTTGGAACGGCTTTATATCCATCCGGATAGGGCTTCATTGCAACACTTCTCAAACCTCTGTCGAATCTCATAGTATGTCCCCCGATAAATTGACTTGCCGCGGCGCTGTCCACGAACCAATGGTTTGAAGGTGAATTACATGCTCTACTTCTTTATGCGTCTTCAAATTTAAGAGATTTAGAGAAATGGTGGTGGAGATCTCTTCCAATACCCCTTTCAAATGATGACGAACGGGATATTGTTGGCTTTGCAGGACGTGAATTTGGCGTTCTGAATCATTAACAATCAGAACTTCTTTCAAAACATCACCCCTATAGGAGGTTGGTAGTTCAATAAGACCAGCAGCGGGTCTTTGATGAGAATAGTCAGCATAAACAAGGCCTGTAGATGTTCGATAATGCCTCGGGTTCCCTGTATCTGCGTATATAGGTTCGACATAATAATCATATTCTGGCTCCGGAGGCACATCCGGCTCCCCACCAATTGATGCAACGATCCGAACCCATGAGTGTGATCGCATCCCATCTTGATGTAATTGATAGGCAATAACTTTTCCAAGAACTTCTCCCCCAGGCAAACGTGGGTCTGCGATTCGAACAGAGTGATCCATACTCAATGGATGACCGACATCATAAGGCATCATGAATTCAACCTCTAAACACCTTGCACTTGCAGCAAGATGCACCCTTGCAACCTCGAGGGCATGTTCAACAGCTTGTCTGCCTCTATGAGTTTGAAAGAAACTACTTTCTTCTCCCAAATTAAGCTCTTGCAATGATAAGTTTAGAGTACGCGTTAAGGGACGTATTGAACCGTCTAGTTGCGTTTTTTGAGCTAATGTAAAATAGACAACCTCTCGTCGTTTCTGACGATATTCCCATCCCAATACGAGCGTCCCTTTCATCCAAAATCGACGGGCTCGATTCAGCTTGGGTTTATGCTGGGATTCATCCCAAGTCATTAACTCTGGGGTGAACGTTGGATATAAGTTTAGCACTCCTGTTTTTGGGGGGGTGATATCTTTCAGCTGACTATGTAGAACATAAAACCCCGATTTGCCCAACTTTTGTCCCTCGACGGGCCATGTCGCACGTAGGGCATTGGGTGTTAGAGTGTTAATCATTCCTGCAGAAAATGCTGATGCTATCTTTTCCCCAACGGATGCTTCACCAGAACCATATTGAATCCATTCTGCAGTCAAGTTCACCGATACCCGAGATAATGGGGTTTCCGCTAAGGACACTATCAAACTATCTGCGAAAAACACACCCGTTAGATCAACAGACGAGTTGCCTTGAAACAAATCGGAAACGGAAAGTCTGCCTGTTAGGCGGTCCCAAGCAAATAAAGCACTACGAGCTTCAAGCCATTCTACTGGATTATTCTGTTCAGTTGAATTTAGGAACGCAGGGTCCCAAAAGGGGGACTCTTTTAGGCGCGTCCCCATTTGTTGCAGTTGCTCTTCTGCATCTAAAGGTTCTGCCGTCAATTCTAAACTTACCAAGTCGTTTGTAATTTTTACAGGTAGGCCAACGAGTCTACCGGAAAAGATTAGGTTGCCTCCATAAGAAATATAGACATGTCGTTGATTTTGGGGCGGCAACTTTACTTCCCCAACAGTGACCGTAGCAAGAGCGACCTCCCCCTCCCGATGATCAATTGTCAGTTCCAATATGTCTAAATCGCATCGACAATGGGTTATTGGATCAAACGGATCGTCTTTGCGACACCAGGTAAAATGGGTATTCATTAATGAACAATTCCTCCAAAATAATTAAATAATATGAATGAGATGGACAATATGTGGGCATTACTTCCTTTTTTCTCGACATTTTGACAAAACATCTGTAAAAACAACCTAAGATTCCGTTTCTAAACCAACTGTGAGTATCCATGACCGCTTTGCCAAACGCTTCTCTATCCCAAACTGAAGAAATTGTATTACAAGCGCCCATCCAAAAGATTTCAGGTAACCCCTTTTCTTGGTTTATGCGCAAAGGGTATCCTCAAGGCGCATTTTGGGCTGTTATGATTACTTTGGTCAGCGTGACCAATGATATTCTGATGCGACTTCTTGGAGCTGGTCTCGATATCATTCAAATCTCCTTTTTCCGTTTCTTCTTTGGCATGCTCGCTGTCGTTCCTCTCATGCTGTCCCATGGTACAACCTTATTCAAAACGTCCCGCCCCTGGATGCATTTCTGGCGAGCTATTTTAGGCGTTTGTGCTATTGGAGGTGCCTGTTATTCCGTCAACCTTATGCCCTTGTCAGACAACACAATTATAATGTCCTCTCAGCCTTTCTTCTTCCTCCCCATGGCGGTTCTGTTCTTGCATGAAAAGGTAGATCTATCCCGATGGATAGCGATTCTTATCGGATTTATAGGCCTTCTCATCATGTTTCAACCCGGTGCAGAAGCTTTACGTATCGTTGCTCTCGTTCCCATTGCAGCGGCTATATTCTTTGCCATGAGTGATGTCGTAGCCAAGAAAATGGTCACAACAGAGAACACGCACACGATGCTCTTTTACTTTGCGGTAGGTACAACGATCATTACCCTGATCCCTGCGATGCTCGTTTGGCAAACACCATCTTGGTATCAGCTTGGCATGCTCGCCTTGCTGGGTATTGGTGGAAACCTCATCCAGGTTTGTATGATCCGGGCTTTCTCAGCCACGGAAGCCTCCGCTTTAAGTCCTTTCCGATATGTCGAATTTATCTTTGCAGCGTTATTTGGATTTGTCTTTTTCCTCGAAATCCCAACGCTTGTTACACTTGCTGGCGCCTCCTTCATTATTGCTGGAACGGCCTACATCAGTTATTACGAAACACGCAAAGAAGCGAAGAAAAACAGCTAGAATCAGATTTCTTCCAATTCAAGACGCCACCCCGCTTTTAAACCCCATTCATTGGTGTTAAGTGAGAAGGTAACAACACGCATATCTAACCAAGGGCGGTAGCTGACATAAGTATCATCAGCCACATTGGAGGCAAACACAACGTTTCTGCCCATCACACTTTCGAGTCCCAATTCTTCTTGATTTGTGGCTATCAAGAACACCGATCCTTCAACCGGATCCCGCTCAAGAACTACTCCTGTCCCAAGTACCTTTTGCCATAACCGTTGAATACAACCGACCTTAAGCTCACTGCCTCTCCAGAATCCCTCCATAGCAAGAGAAGCTTTATCTTCACAGGAAATAATCGATCGGTATTTATGGGCTGGACCCTTTCCCGTATAGACTAAAGATCCATTAATCGTTCTTTTCAGGACACCTGATTCTATAGGCATCAAGCTCTGAATACATCCCCGGGCAGATAAGGGAGGAAATCCTCCCCTGTTTATGATCAGTTCTGATTCCATCATCTTTCCTCCTTACTGAGCCCATCGCGGTAAATCAACAATCCTCCCACGAGTGACGCGTCTAAAGTGAGCCGTCAACGCATCGATGGTCTCCTCCTCACCGACTGGTATATTTTCCTCTTCTGGATCCTTTGAATCATCCATGATTTACCCCCTCACAATCGCATCATAATAATGATAAATTACACGAAGCCGGGAGCCGCTTCCCCCT
Organism: Alphaproteobacteria bacterium; assembly: GCA_019746225.1. Taxonomy (NCBI): domain Bacteria; kingdom Pseudomonadati; phylum Pseudomonadota; class Alphaproteobacteria; species Alphaproteobacteria bacterium. The sequence goes on from JAIESE010000042.1 coordinate 17,918, forward strand.
GCTCCTGCTGTTTGCGTAACACATGCCAGAAATCGAATCATTGCAGATTTATCTGCCTCCAATATGCCAGGCAGCCATAAAGTTTTTCCTTCCAGAACCCCCCGAAGCTTATTAGATAAAAGCACTGCCTCTTCCATACCCGGCCTTTCAGAATAAGCACTCACCTTAAATTTGATATGGGCAAGAATAGACTTTATCTTTTTATTCCCCTTAACGGGATAGGGTGATAAAATTTCCTCCAACTCAATTAAAATAAGCGGATAGCGTGCTTTAGGAGGAAGGGCCAAATGGACATGATCACTCACCCCCTCATTTAACAAATGTCCCCTCACAGCTGTAAGGACCTGAAAATCACTCATTTTCCTCTCCAATATCATACATAAAACATGTTATCCATTGACGTCGCTCGTCTATTAAGGGAGGGCTCAATAGACTTAAGGTCGTACCCTCCCATTTGACACGTGAAAACCGCCTCAAGCGAAACCTTAAGGTGACTTTATATTTACCTTGAGAAGGATTTAAGTTATTCCAACCCTCACCAATAGAATCACGTACAGAGCAAGGAAGGACTTGAGCCCATACAGCGTCCCCCTCTTCCCACTTTTCAGTGAATGAACCATCCTTCTCCTCAACAACCCGTCGCCTTAACAGCACAATACGACTCCGCAAAGAATTGAGGTGCGTCATGCCAACCTCATCACACGATACGTTTCCAATATTTCTCGCGCCAACGTGTTGCGTGGCATCGCGTCTGAATTTCGGTATTCATAAAAGTCTGCCACACTCAGGAGTATGGCTTGCCGTATCACCGGGGGAATGTCACTTGGTCGATCGCCATATCCAGCTTCATAGTCAATTTCAACGGCTTCTGGGATACTTGCAAAGACCAACCTTGGAACTTGATGATTCATTTCAAGGCGATGACGCCGTATAGATTGCCTATCCCCGGTGCTCATTAGCCGATTCACTGAAACAATGGCTCGCAATGGTGGATAGGGTAAGGAAACTGTGCACACATCTTCCTCCTGGGTTGATAAATGAGGTGGATAGGGTCTTTCCTTCTCCCAAACCAGGCGCCAAACTTGACTGAGAAGAGATCTCCCGAGGTACTCCTCCACAAATCCGACCGCTGCCTGAATAAGGGGCCTTAAATATTCATCCTCATGGGCATGGTCAAGGCGCAAATGCGCCTTGACTTCTGTTAACCCAACGGGAAGAATCTCTTGTGTCTTCAGTCGCGTCAGCATGGTTTTACGCCTTTGCGAATTGAACCAGTTTGAGAGCATCGAAGTTAATAACATCTCCGCCAACACGTTTTGTTGCATAAAATTCGACATAAGGCTTCGCACTGAAAGGATCCCGCAAGACGTGCAGTCCTGCCCGATCAACAATTTGATACGCTTCTCTGAAATTCCCGAAAGCAATCGCCACGGATGGCTTTTTGACATCAAGTGCAGGCATATCGTCCGCGATGACAACGGGACACCCCAACAATGTCGCAGGCGTTCCCTCAATCATGCTGGGCTGCCATAAATATTGTTTGTTATCCCCTTTCAACTTACGAATCGCTGCAAGGGCAGACCTAGCCATCATCCATGTGGCACCATTTAAATACTGAGCTTTTAATGAATGAAAGGCCTCGACCAAAACATCACCATCAGTCAGTGCATCATTGGCTTTTGATGAAACGGCTTCAAACTTTCCCCATTCTGGTTTCCCAACCTCAACCAGAGGATAAACAAGAAACCCCTTTGGTTTTCCATTTCCATCACCATTGATAAATGCTGAATTTTCACTCAAACTCATCTTTTCTGCTATTTTCTGGGCAAGCCATGATTCGATATCCACACTGGAGTCATCAAGAAGCTTCTGGCTTGCCCGTGGCTTGGCATAGATTTGATGAACGGGTATCCGAATCTTTTGGAGCTCTGGCGTCCCTGTCTCCGGCCGCTCAGCCGTTTCAGCGACCCAACCTACTTCAGCAGATCCCTTTTCTTGAAGGAGCTCCAAAGCATCTGTTGATATCCCCGTGACGCGAGATATAGACCTCATCGGAGAAGAAACCTGCATGCTTGAATGAATCTTGTCCAACATGCTGGGGGGAATCAGATAGCCTCCACTGGCGTCATTCAAACTGGTTAAAGACTTTTGTTCGAGCCCTTCCATGCCTTTGCGAACATAGGAAAAGAATTCTGCTTTCGCTCCAGTATCTTCATCTGCACCGAAGGCGAGATTGGGGCGTTGAGCAGCTGTTTCAAGACGCGTCAACCGATTTTGGGCCTGATCAATGGCAACATTTAGTTTTGTCACTTTTTCATCAACCAACGGATCGTTTATGCCCTTTGTTTCCAATAGGGCCAATCTCTCATCATTTGCTGCCTTAAATTCATAAAACGCTTGGTGAAGCCCATCAACAGCATCACGCACTATTTGTATTGTCATAAAATTTTCTCCCATCATTGTTTGTATCAACCTTATACAAAGTCCCTTATTTCATTCACCTTATGGGTGTTACTCGCCCCCCTCTCTTAAAAGCTTCCCCAATTGATCCAACCGATCCATCAGCGCTTCCACCTCAGGATCTTCCATCTTCACCCGTTCAACTTTGGCTTTTGGATTCGCAGCAAAGGTAACAAGGGATACTTCTTGCAAATTGACCTCTTCTAGGATCCGTACTTCTGATGTCCCTTGACCACCCTTCCCTCGTCTGGCACGAACGGTCACAAATCCAATGGACAATCCATCAACAACCCCATTTTTCATTAAACTATAAGCTTCGCGCCCTTGAGTAAGATCTAGGAGCAATTGACCCTTCACGTATAAGCCGTGAGTATCCTCACGAATTTCACACCAATACCCAATGGGATGGCGATAATCGTGTTGCCACAGCATCTTCGGCATCTTCCCATTTTTCTCCCATGCTTTGAGGGACAGGTCAAAGGCGCCAGTGGCGACCTCCTCTCCTTGAGAATCTGTTATACCAAATACAGAGGCATATCCGCTGAAACTGCCGTCGGCATCACAGTTTTTGACCGATAAAGAGCAATCAAGTATTTTTTTCATCATCGATTCCTGGTTTTAAGGGTGAAATATCCTGTCGCCATCTGGAATGGGTCCATACCCAACAGCCTGGCGCTTTTCGTTAATGGTGAGAAAGTTGGCCGACGCGATCTTGGACCAAACAGCTTCTCGGCGGGCGCTTAAGGCTGGAATTTCATCGGTGTTATAACTGAGGCTGAGCTTTTCATCAAAGGCAGGGGCCAACCAAAGGTTAAATTCAGCCACAAAGAACTCAAGAAGGGGAATAATTGTATCCTCCCACAAATGAAACCGCGCTTCCTTGTAGTTGGCAAAGGTCGCATCTCCTGCCACCCCCACAAGCATAGGAGGCACGCCGTAGGCCTGGGATATTTCTCGGGCTGTGAGCTTCTTCCCCTCAATAAAATCAAGATCCTTCGGGGACAGCCCCATCTCCTTCCACTCACAATCCCCTTCCAGAACCAAGATTTGACCCGCATTCTTGTGTCCTGCATAAACCTCTTTCAAATCTTGTCGAAGAGAATCACGCTGCTCATCACTCATCCCCCTGGAGTTGGGTGAGGGTCGAACAATCAAACCGCCACTGGGCCTACCCCCATTTTGAAGAAGAGCCAGATTGTGGCCGGCGACCGCATTGTGCTGATCAATGCTTCTGGCTGCTGCCTCAATGGGGCTCATGCCGTACCAATCATTTAAAGGGTGAAAGTTCTTTAAATGAAGAATTGACGAATGACCTGTAACCGGATCACAAGGCAGGATTTTGTGTTGTCCAGCGACACTGTACTCATAAGCAGAAGGAATGCCTCCTGATCCGGGAATAATTTTCATACGATCTGGGCGCAATGGATGAAGCTCAACAGGGCGACCCTCATGGTCATGAACCGCTTCAATATACGTATTACCGGAAAGAAGAAGAAAGCCCACCACGGATTCCATGAAGGCGGATCCAGCCTGGCGGGGGCTTGGGGCATTAAGGAGGGTCAGCAAGGGATGATGGGCGAGTTCCTCATCGTCCTTATACAATAACCAAGGAACGCTGCTAAGACCCCGCGCAATAAGATTGACACATCGGTAAACAATCACATTTTTCTGGTAACCCTCAGCCGCCAAGGAATCATACCGACGGGGCGTCCAAACAGGATTACCAACAGTCCCACAAGCGACAAGCGGACCGACACTGCTTGATTTTGTGGATTGTTTACGTCCTTTTGAAAAGAATGATTTTAAATAATCTGGCATTCGCTAGAAACCTTTCAAATATTTATGAAAGAATTTCTAACGATTGCCCTGATGAATTGTCAAATTTTGTGATTGCCCATTTGGCGCATCAATTCAATGCTCTTTTCATGGATGACCCAAGCTCAGATCTTCTTTGAGAACTACGCATACCAAGCACTGGCTTGCATTGCAAATCAGCTAAGGTAGGAGTTTCAGCCGCTGGAATATTTTCGGCTTGTTCCGGCGTCAAACCAGCAGCTTTAAACTTTTCTAAGAGCTTTTTCTGACTATCTTCTAATTTGTTAATCGATACCGACAAGTCTGTCTTTATCTGACCTATAGCTGTCTCACGTTTCGTTTTCCACTTTTGGAGAAAAACTTTGGTATTAGCATATTCTTTAACATCTTCACAAAACGCTTTAAGTTCAGCGTCTTGGCTTGCGTCACATGCTTTCAGCTTACTCAGATTTAATCCGCATGTTCTTTTGAGATCAATGATCCCAATTGTATCTTGGAAACGAGCATTGATTTTTCTTTTGTCTTCCACACTCCCCTTAAGGTCCAATTTTCCACTACATGTGAATTTTTCCATATCACCAAGGGGGTCTATATTTTTAAGCTTATCTTCGGTGAGCAACTCTTCTTTTTTCACAAAGCGCCATTCCAAGTCTTTCTGTGTTTCTAATACCCCTGCTAGCATTTGCTGTTTAAATTTGCCCTCAGGTAAATCTTTAAGCTCTAGAAGTTTGTACTTATTGCCTGCATATAGCTTAATGTCATTGCAAAAGCTTTCCCCTTGACCCTCTTGGCCCCGGTCATGTTCGATACATTCTTGTAGCTTTGCAAGATTTAAACCACAACTGCTTTTTGGATCAATAACGCCTTCTCTAATTTTAGTACCCAAATAGTGATTTCCTTTTGAATCTACAGCCGGGCATTGTATGAATAATTCCTTGTTAACGATAGATCTTGTTGGAATTTTGCCCAATTGTTGTGGGGTAATATTTGCCTTTAAAAGTTCATCCCGAAAGGGTTTGCGCGCTTCATCCAGTTTTTTTACATCACTTTTGATCTGTTCCAATTTCCTTGAGTCGATAGATTTAAGCTTCTGTATTGATTCATTTTTCTTCTTTATATTTTCCGTCTTTTCCGCGTAATTTTTAATCGCGTAACAAAACGCCCTTGCTTTTCTTTCGGCACTGACAGTTGTTTCTTCCTCAATCTTTAAGCATTCCTGATATTTCTCAAAATCAAGTCCACACTCGGTCGTGGGATCAAGAAGATCACCAACCTTAATAAGACAAGTAGCATCAGTTGAGAAGAGGGAAACCATAAAAAAACCGAAGAAAAACCGCTTCATGACAAACTCCATAATTGTCGAACAGAATACATGGGTTTTATCTTAAAGAAAGTTAGTTAAAATACGGTGAATGGAACTGATCTTAGCTCAACGCCCCCACCGCCTTTTTGATGCGCTGACAGGCGTCTTTGAGGAGAGATGTCTCGATTGCATAGGAAATTCGGAAATAAGGGGAGAGCCCAAAGGCATCGCCGCTGACGCTTGCAATCCCGACGCTATCGAGCAAATAAAGAGCAAACTCATTGTCCGTGCTGATGGTTTTGCCTTCGGGGGTTGATTTCCCAAGGACGCCAGCGCAGGAAATATAGAGATAAAAAGCGCCCTCCGGTTTGATACAGGACAAGCCTGGGGTTGCGTTAATGATCTCAAGGGCTATGTCTCGCCTGGCTTGGAAGGTGACCACCCAATCCTTCAAAAACTCTTGGGATGCGGTGAGCGCCGTGATCGCTGCACTTTGCGAGATGGTGCAGGCACTTGACGTGCTGTGGGATTGCAACATAGTGATCGCCTTAATCAAGGATTTCGGGCCTGCCCCATAGCCGATCCGCCACCCTGTCATGGCATGGGATTTGGACACCCCATTCACCGTTAGAATACGATCCTGCAGAGATGGCGCAACCATCGCTAATGTTGCAAAAGGGGTTTGATCATAGATCAAGTGCTCATAAATATCGTCACTAATAACATATACTTGGGGATGGCGCGCCAGCACTTCTGCCAGCCCTTTAAGCTCAGAAATTGTATATACCCGGCCCGTTGGATTACTAGGGGAATTCAGGATCAGCCACTTCGTCTTTCGCGTAATCGCAGCCTCGAGCGCTTTCGGGGTGAGTTTGAAATGATCCTCCTCCCCACAATGGACAATAGCACTCGTGCCTGAGCACAAATGAACCATGTCGGGGTAGGACACCCAATATGGTGCTGGAATAATGACCTCATCCCCCTCCTCTACGGTTGCCAAGAAGGCGTTAAAGATGATCTGCTTCGCGCCATTTCCGACCGTGATTTGATCTACGCCATAAGTTAGGTTATTCTCGCGGGCAAGCTTGTCCTGAATTGCCTTTCGTAATGGCAACAGCCCTTCCACCGCTGTGTACTTGGTCATTCCCTTTGCCATTGCTTCCCGGGCAGCTTGTTTAATATGCTCAGGCGTATCAAAATCCGGCTCCCCAGCACTCAACCCGATAATATCCTTTCCTTGGGCTTTCAGCTCAGCCGCCCTTGCGGTCATGGCAAGGGTGGGAGAAGGTTGAATGCGCGCAAGACGACCAGCCAAAAGACTCATGGTATATTTTCCTTAAATTGATTTGCGATCTCGTGGATTTATGGTCCCATCATACCCGAAATTCTGGAGAAGTGGCAGCAGGAAAATTGCTCTCACCATATGATTTTAACCATCAATTTTGCATATATCTCTATAGAGAGCCTCGAGATCTAGGCATTCTTTATCCGACAAAGCTTTAAATTCCTTTTCTCGAGCACCTTTCGACAATACACCTTTGTTCTGATGCAAAAATCGAATGAGTAAATCCATGGTCGAGTCAGGCATATCGAATAACTCGCTAATGGCCGCCTTTAAATGATCATACTGCTCAAGATAGTGAATTTCATCTGGCAAAGTCTTTTCAATGGTTTGTTGCACACATTCATAAAGAAATTCAGCCTGCCGGGTAGCGTCAAAATATTTATATAAATCAATTGTCTCATTGTTAACTTGAACGTTTCCCTCCCCTGTCGGCTGCCATTGAATCAAATCGAGTCGAGGACGTGAGTATGACTCTAAAACTTGTCTGTATTCATCAAGTCTTTCCAAAATGACAGCAGAGACAGGGAACACGATGCCTTTGGGACTAAATCCTAAGGTATCAAGAACATGATGGATTATATACCGATGAATGCGGCCGTTTCCATCTGCAAATGGGTGGATAAAGACAAACCCAAAAGCAAGGCAAGCTGCAAGCAAAATGGGGTCGAATCCTTGTTCTTTGGCGTAAGCGTATGTTTCTAACAAGCTTTCCATTAGGGAAGGTAAATCCTTCCAACGAGCCGAGATATGATCAGGAATTGGTGTACGGTTGAATCGGTCATGCTCTCCGACAAATCCCTCTTCTTGGCGCAACCCCAACTTGACGAATCGTTCATCTGCGATAACGATAGACTGGAGACGCAACAGCTCCTCAATGGTTAATTGGTATCTTCCCGCTTGGCTGATCGCGCGTCCCCAACGCTCAGTCCTGTCTTTTCCAGGACGTTCGCCTTCAATCGCAAAGGAGGCCCTTGAATCATTTAATAGCATAAAGGCAGAAGCCCGCGTTAAAAGGTCAGAATGGATGGCCCCCGCCTGCTTGCTTGCTAATCCAGCAAGATCAAGAGAAATAAGCTTTTCCAGTTTTTCTGTGCGTCGAATCAGGGGACAAAATCCACGTACCCCAGGCAAATTATTGTACACGCGCTGACGACGATAAGACACTGAGTTACTTGTTGCGTACTGTGATTTGGGATCTATAGCCTCTACAAAGTTTCCAGAGGTAGTATCTGGAACATCCAAAATATTTCCCGTCAACCATTCATAAAAGAACCATATTCGCCGACTGTAAATTCCTAAAGGTTCTGAACGAATCCAAATGGACAACTGTTGAGGGTTGATTTTAATAAAAAGTGAATTTAGAACACTCAAGTCCACGCCTTCATATTTCAAAGCAAAGGTTAGATAACCTGACAGAGAATGCGATGGCTGATGTCTTGGGGTAAAAGCGGCCCATTGATCTGTTTCATACCTCTGCTGCTTCTGACTTATAAAAGAAAGTTTTTCTGGGAGGGGAATTTGCAAATCATAGGCATCAATAAGAGCCGCGTAACCGGCTAGTGAAACAGCCTTTTCAGGCAATTCACGATCACGAAAGAAGTTATAAACTTTCAAGTCAGTCACGTGGAATTTTCCCTAATAATCCGTATATCTTATGTTAATATTTACATGAAAAACACTTACAAACTAGAGAAATTCATGAAAAACACTTACAAACTAGAGAAATTCATGAAAAACACTTACAAACTAGCGAAATTCATGAAAAACACTTACAATATACCAGAATATGAGAAAATTGACTATAATTATCCCCTTTTAATGAAAAATGCTTACACCCACGGAGATGAACTTGAAGAAGCCAAGAGGCAGAATAATGGGATATTTGCTATAGAAATCCTGTACTTTTCTTCAAGAAAAGCGTACATATAAAGGGATATAGGCCCTGGATATTGAGCAGATAATGAGTAAACAAAGCGTAAATGACATCTCTTTTGAACAAGCGTTGAGTGAACGTTACTTGGCGTATGCCTTGTCGACGATTACGTCGCGCTCTTTGCCAGACGTGCGGGATGGTCTAAAGCCTGTCCACCGCCGCCTCATTTATGCCATGCAACAGCTGCGCTTGAATCCCAACTCCAGCTTTAAAAAATCAGCCCGCGTCGTTGGTGATGTCATGGGTAAATTCCACCCCCACGGGGATCAGGCCATTTATGATGCGCTTGTGCGCCTTGCCCAAGACTTTTCCGTGCGCTATCCCCTCATTGACGGCCAAGGCAACTTTGGGAATATCGACGGCGATAATGCAGCCGCTATGAGGTATACGGAGGCACGCTTGACAGAAGTGGCCGCCCTTCTCATGGAAGGGATTGAAGAAAACGCCATTGATTTTCGCGCCACTTATGACGGTGAATCTGAGGAGCCGATCGTTTTTCCGGCTGCTTTCCCCAATCTTCTTGCCAATGGCTCCAACGGTATCGCGGTTGGTATGGCAACGTCCATTCCTCCCCATAATCTGGCTGAGCTCTGTCAAGGACTTGCCCTCCTCATTGAGAAACCCGATGTTTCTGTAGCCCAGCTTGTAGACCTGATTCCAGCCCCAGACTTCCCCACCGGCGGGGTCTTGGTTGAAGGAAAAGAGTCCATTCTGAAAAGCTACGAGACGGGTCGTGGTAGTTTCCGCCTTCGAGCCCGTTGGGAAACTGAGCAAGTCAAAGGCGGCACCTACCGCATTATCGTGACCGAAATTCCTTTCCAGGTGGGTAAATCGAAACTGATTGAAAAGATTGCCGAATTGTTGTCCGATAAGAAGCTTCCGCTTTTAGGAGACATTATCGATGAATCGACCGAAGATGTCCGCCTTGTGCTTGAGCCCAAAAGTCGGATGGTTGATGCTGAAGTTTTGATGGAGTCCCTGTTCCGCCATACGGACCTGGAGACCCGAATCTCTCTTAACATGAATGTCCTCGATGGGGGTAAAAACCCGAAGGTCATGAATTTGAAGGAAGTTTTGCAAGCATTTCTCAACCATCGGCAGGAAATCTTGACGCGACGCAGCCATCATCGCCTTAAACAAATTATCGATCGTCTCGAGGTCCTCGAAGGCTACTTGATAGCCTACCTCAACATCGATGAGGTCATCCGCATTATTCGGGAAGAAGATGAGCCCAAACCCATAATGATGGAACGCTTCAAGCTTACCGACACCCAAGCTGAGGCGATCCTGAACATGCGTTTGCGCAGCCTTCGCAAACTCCAAGAATTCGAAATTCGAAAAGAACATAAGGATTTGTCTGAAGAGCAAACAGAACTCAACGACCTACTCCAAAGCACAGCGAAGCAATGGAAGCGCATCAAAGCAGATCTGAAAGCTATTGAAAAGCAATTTGGTCAAAATACATCTTTGGGGGCGCGACGCACAACCTTGGCCGATGCGCCTCAAGTGGTGATGGTCCCGATTGAAGCCATCATTGAGCGTGAAGACGTCACCATCATATGTTCTGACAAGGGCTGGATTCGCACCGTCAAAGGACACCAGATCTCAGCCGATGATTTGAAATATAAAGACGGTGACGAAGGTCGCTATGTAATTCCCGCACAAACCACGGATAAGCTCGTAATCTTTGCCACCAATGGACGCTTTTACACCCTTATTGTGGATAAACTGCCCCGTGGTCGTGGTCATGGGGAACCGTTGCGTTTGATGATAGATCTGGATAACACAGAAGAAGTGGTTGATATGATGGTGATTCCATTTGAGCCCAAGCCAGATTCTAAAGACGCAACAACTCATTTCTTCCTGGCCAGTTCCGAAGGTCGCGGATTCCAAGTCTCTGCCAACGATATTTTATCTCAAACCCGTAATGGCCGTCAGGTGATGAACTTGAGCGGGGATGCGAAGGCAATTACTTGTCTTCCTATAACGCCCAGCCAATCTGGAAATCTGGTTGCAATCGTTGGTGAAAATCGTAAACTTGTCATCTTCCCCCTTTCTGAAGTGCCAACTCTGACCCGTGGCCGAGGCGTTACTTTACAAAAATACCGCCAAGGCACCGTCTCTGACTTAAAGATTTTCTCGGAAGATATAGGTCTGACGTGGCAACGCAATGGCAAAATGCTCAAAGAAACAGATTTGCGTCCCTGGCGTGCTCGCCGTGGCGCCATAGGCCGCCTCGCCCCCATCGGCTTTCCTCGGAACAACAAGTTCGAAGGGTAGAAGGGCACTCTTCACCTATTTTTAATATGTCCTTGGTATACTTTAATTCGTAAAAGAATGAGAGGAGCCAGGGCCTTATGAATTATCGTTTATTTCTTCTTCCCCTGATAACTTTGTTTCAGGCCCCCATCTACCAGGAAACACATGCATTTCCCATATCCACTGTATATGCGCAAGATAATCGCACAAAAGCTCTTCAAGAACAAAAAGCACGTCAAGACGCCAGCACGATTCAACGGATGGATGAAAGATCGAAAGGTCGGGTACTTCAGCAAATTGGGGGTACAATGGTCGATGTAACAAATGATATCAATGATGTTTTAACAAATGCACCTCTTATGATCCGCCAACAGCACGCAACATCAGCTGTGGCTATCTTAAATCGCCTCGTAACGGGTGTTGGTCTAGGAATTAGAGCCTATGGCCGACGGAAAGTCGCTTTGCAGGGTATCGTCAGTACCAATGAACAGATTTTGGAAGTCACGATACAATCATACGAGAAGCTTGAAGCCTTGAGTAAAGAATTAGAGAAACTCCTGGGGAATAAAACTTTGCAGCAAGCTGTGCAAGACGTAAAATCCCAAAATCTTACGACAACTCAAAAACTACAAATCCTCCTTTCCCCGAGTAACTACATCAACGCCCTGAATAATTTTATGGATGATAAGTATATTACGGATAATAAGGCTGTTCGCTGGGAAAAGATTCGCAATCTCAGCAAAGAGTTAAAAGAAGAACAAGCGAAATTTGATGACTATATGGCCCTTTTGCAGATTAAATTTCTTGAAAACATGATTATGTCATTGCACCTTGTGCAAAATAAAGATGCCTATATGAAAAAGCTATCTGAGTCCGTGACTGCGCTGAATGCCGCGATTAACCTTAACGATAAGAAAATTCAAGACTTAAATCTTCCAAACCAAGGAGGCGTTGTTAATAAGATAAAGAAGGTGATGGGTAAAGACGAAGAAACCAAGTACCTCAAGGAGAGACAAGCCCTTTATGCTGAACGACAAAATTACATCAATAAGAGAACCTCGATCTTCGAAGAAATGAAGGCCCTTCAATCCAATAAAACGGATGCAGGCACAATTCAGCAGGAACGAAATGAGTTAATAACGAAAATATCTCAAATAAAGGGTCGAAGACAAGCCACCACAAATTTGGATGATATACGCAATGAAATCAATAGCCTAAAGGCACAAATTCAAAATGTTCAAACAGATCTTGCCTCCCTAAAGGGTTCCGGGCCGATGATACAACAACCGTTGAGACCCTTACAAACTACGCGTTAAGAGCACGCCTCATTATCGTTTGGACTCATATCATGGAGAAACAAAAAAACCCGGGAAAATCCCGGGTTTTTTGCATAATAATGAATAATCAAATTAACGAGAGTAAAACTCGACAACCAGGTTTGGTTCCATGCTAACCGGATACGGAACATCCGCTAGCTTTGGCCCTCTGATAAACCGTCCCTTAAAATCCTTATGATCCGCTTCAATATATTCTGGAACATCCCGCTCATTGGATTGCATGGCCATAGCCACATTCACGTTGTCTTTCATACGACCGACAACGACGATCTCATCCCCATCCCGAAGTTGATAAGAAGGAATATTAACGCGCTTGCCATTAACCAACACATGACCATGGTTCACAAACTGACGAGCCGCAAACACAGTGGAAACGAATTTCATACGGTAAATAACCGCATCCAAACGGCGCTCGAGAAGTTCAATCAAATTCTCAGAAGTATCTCCACGACGACGAACAGCTTCTTCATACAAACGGCGGAACTGACGTTCATTAATATTCCCGTAGTACCCTTTGAGTTTCTGCTTTGCTCTCAACTGGATTCCATAATCCGAAGGTTTAGAACGTTGTTGGCCGTGTTGACCGGGTCCATAATTACGACGATTCACAGGGCTTTTAGGACGGCCCCACAGGTTTACCCCTAATCGACGATCAATTTTATGTTTTGCTGTCACGCGCTTTGTCATGAATATAGCCTATCTTTTCAAGATCAAATAATAATGTCTATCGTTTCAAATACGACGTTTTCACCCCATTTGTCAAACCGTTTATTGACAATAACACTCATTTTTCTCATTTTTTTTTAAATGGTTGCTCGATCCCCCCTCTAAAGGGATCATTCTCATGAGCATTTATAGCATGACTCTATCATAGAACAAAATCCTTTCACGCATTTTTAACGAAAATTAGTGTATATTCATGTATAGGCCTTTTCATTTATGGGAGTTATCGTGATCAACAAGAAGCCCGTTGTAATATTTATTACTGCCCTTTCCTTTGTGGTACTGCCTGCCATAAGCGAAAACCCCCCACCTATAAATGATTCACTTGAAAAAGCCCTAACTTTAACGGATGATACCTTTGTAGCCGCTCTTTCCAATACAACTAAGTCTTCTGAAGATACAATCGCGTTTTATGCAAAAATGGGGAACCAACCAGTCTGGTATTTCCAAGGGAACCTTACGAAATGTGGCCATATGGCCGTTGAGACCCTCCAAAACGCGTCACAAGAAGGCCTCAATCCCCATGATTATGAAGAGGCCACGAGCATAGCTGAAAACCCAAAAGATTGGATTCAGTCAGAGCTTCTCTTAACAAAGAATTTCCTTGAATATATAGATCACTTGCGTGTCGGTAGGGTTGATCCTATGCGCATCAGTCGCGATATCAAGTTTCATAGTCCCAAGACCCACCCCGTGGAACTTCTTCTTGATGCTGTTCAAGACAAAGAAAGTGGCTGCGAGAAGCTTCGTCAAATGGCACCAACCTTTCCCCAGTACCAAGAACTTCGCAAAACCCTTGCTAAGTACCGTGAAATGGCCATAAAGAAAGATACTTGGCCCCATATAGAGGAGACTAAACCCTTTAAATTAGGGGATAAAAACCCTGAAGTCCAGTCTCTGCGCCAACTATTGATCCTTCACGGTGACTTGGAGGAAGTTGACACCAACTCAACAATATTTGATGAGACATTGGACAAGGCCTTAAGACAATTCCAACGGCGCCATACTCTTGAAGCCGATGGGGTTGTTGGTGGTAAGACTAAGGAAGCCTTAAATACCTCTATAGAAGACCTTATACACAAAGTAATCCTGAATATGGAACGTTTAAGATGGCTTCCCGATGAGCTTGGTGAAAAAAATATTATTGTGAACGTGGCTGGTTACGAAGTACGTGCCTATGATAAAGATCAAGTGAAACTTGAGATTCCTGCCATTGTGGGACGCCCGAGCCGACGAACTCCTTTATTCTATGCTCAATTAAAGAATGTTGTTGTCAATCCGTCGTGGGGCGTTCCCTATAACATCCTGGTTCATGACAAATTACCAAAAATCATTAACGACCCGGACTATGTGCGTCGCTCAGGCTTTACGGTTACAGATGATAGTGGGTCTATCATTGACCCCGATCAAGCGGATTGGGAGAATGAAGGACGGCACTACCATCTTCGTCAAAGCCCAGGGCGTCATAATGCTTTAGGGCGCGTCAAGTTTAATATCGAGAACCCCTATACGATTTACCTGCATGGGACGCCAGACGAAAAGCTATTCAAAAAAACGGCACGCCCCTTTTCTTCAGGTTGTATCCGCCTCAAAGCGCCCATAGACCTTGCGGTCTGGGTTTTAAATGATGAAAGCAAGTGGTCCGCGGACGAGATTCAGAACTCCATTAATCAGGGAGGTACCAAAACCGTAAACCCCGCTGCTAATATTCCCGTATTCTTCACCTATCAAACGGTCTGGATAGGACAAGATGGTCTTATTCATATTAGTGATGATCCCTATAGACTCGATGCAAAAATGGAAAAGGTCCTGAAACCAGAATCTGAGTAAGATTGAATTATTGAGAATAAAAGGGCAATAAAGACATAGTGGGAGGGGGTCATCCCACCATCCCAACCAAACCTACTTTTATGGTAAATCCTGAGGTTTACATAATATAATATAGGATTTTTCCTTTCAATTTGAAGGGGTATCTATCATTTTTACGGTTTAGTATGTCAGAGCACATTAACAGTAACTAAGTGCTATATTAAAAGAGACAACTTTCTGATTGTTATTTTCATATTTAACACTTATATACTAACCATAGCCCAATGGGCATTTACCTATTACATTTTTTTTCGAGCCCATTAAGGATACGTAATAATTATGAATAAATATTTCATCCACTTATCAAGCCTCGTGCTTGCGCTTACTACTGTTATCAGCGTGAGCAATGCTGCAGAAAATATCAATCAAAGCATCGATGGAAGACCTTACGGTGACTATGGTGGGACAGAAGGGAATTGGACCTTTGAAAGAAAGTCTCTGGTTTTAATTGACGCTCGAGCACGTGTGATTATGATGAAGCGAAAAAACCCAAAAACATCAACCATTCCAGCCTTAATGGATTGGCATCAATCCTCAATACTATTTTTAGCACAGCAGCGTCAAGAAATTGCTCGAGTTACCGCCACCCCATCTTGGGAGAAATTTGGTCAAGTGAGGGATGATCTAGCTTTCTCAGTACCATCGACAACGAATGGATGGAGAGACTTTGCTATATTCCGCTGTCAGGAAATGCTTCGTCAAAACATCGCGCGCTTCATTTCACCTGATGATCTAGAGATTTCAACACCCGATGCGGATACATTTTGCAAGATTAACGTCTACAACTTAAGGGGACTTCTGAACGTGCAAGCTTCAGTACTTAAAACACTAGAAGAACAACTTTTAATGGACAAAGTCCAAAAGCTCTTTACGAGTTGTCCTACGACCGAAATAACCGAGAGACTTCAAGGCTTGATGGGAGAAGATAATGCCCTTAAGGTCGTGACATTCAGCTTTATGATGAAGACCGAAGAAGGTCCTGTATGCATAACCCAAATCATCACATGGGTAGAAAGGGATCCAGAGACTCAATCTGGGTTTAGCCCAACGGTTATTGATAAAATGGGGGAAACTTCTGCAATATATATCTTGCATACAGCCCCTAAACTCATTCCTTTACTAATGGCCAAGGCAGATAGAAGTGCAGCAGAAGCAATATTGACTGACCCCAAAGCCACGGAGCTCCTTACGCAGAAAATAGGCAACTATGTCTATTGGATGACTCACCCAATGAAATTTAATCGCGGAACGGCCTCCATCATGGAAATGTTTGCTAAAGGAATCTGCGTATCAGATGACCTTGTCTATACATATAATGGCAGAGCAGACATGGACGCCTATTTATTCTATGATCCTGCTGAGTTTGTAAACCATTTCAAGAAAAGAGCAGTCCTTAAAGCTAAAGAATAGACTTGATCTTTTGAGCCGCCATCAACGTATTTGATAAGAGATAAGCGATGGTCATGGGCCCCACGCCTCCGGGAACGGGGGTTATAAAGCCTGCAACTTGTGCGACCTCCTCAAAAGCAACGTCCCCTTGAATGGGGGCAGATTCGTCTGAAGTTGCCACACGGGTAATGCCAACATCGATCACAACACCTCCTGGTTTGACATGATCAGACGTAATCAACCCTGGCTTGCCAACAGCTGAAACCAATATATCCGCTCGTCGACATTCTTCCTTCAAATTCACAGTATGAGAATGGGCCTGCACCACGGTTGCGTTTTCATAACTCAACAATAGCGCTGTCGTGCGCCCCACCAATAAAGACCTTCCCACAACAACCACATGCTTACCATCTAAGTTGGGGACGACGGATTTTATGAGGTGAACACAGCCCAAGGGCGTGCATGGAACAAGATTTGGACGGCCCGAAAACAAAAGCCCAAGGTTGTGGGGGTGTAGTCCATCCACATCCTTATGAGGGGCAATGTGGGAAATCACGAGTGAAGTATCTATAGAATCTGGAAGGGGAAGCTGAATCAAGATCCCGTGGATACGAGGATCGGCGTTAAGATCCCTAATCTTGGCAAGAACTTGGTCTTGATTAGTCGAGGCTGGCATTAGGTGGGCTTGCAGGTCAATTCCCACTTGGGCACAAGCTTTAGTCTTGTTTTTGACATAAACATGGCTCGCTGGATTGTCACCGACCAAAATAACACCAAGTCCTGGCGGAGAACCCATCATGTTTCGAAGTTCAATGACGCCCTTGGCAATGTCTTGACGTAAAGTCGCGGCTAAAGAACGTCCATCAATGAGTTTGGCCACCATCGGAACCTCGCCTCATAAGGAATGGCCGCCGATTAGCTTTATGATCAGTTGCACAAGGATCATTTGCAACAAATAAATGAGTAATAACAAGGCGATTGGAGAGAGATCAATGCCACCGAAATTGGGAAGCAAACGGCGAATCGGCGTGAGTACTGGCTCGACTATTCGAAACAAAAACGTGTGGAGACCATAAACAAAATTGTTGTAGCGATTGATGACATTAAAATGTTCAAGCCAACCAAGAATCACATAAATAACAACAGCCCACCAGTATAGATTTAAAGCCATAATTGTGACACGAATGAGGGGAACAATAATAATATCCATAACAAATCTCCTTTACGATGCCAATCTGGCAATTTCATTCATTTCATTTCGAATACCCAAAGCATCTAGTGCTTGAGCAAGAATATGAATCGCCGTTAATCCTGCCTCTTCATATTGCCTTGCTGGCGTGTCGTGGTCAATAAGGCGATCTGGCAACATCATAGGGCGAATCTTGATGCCCTTATCTAATATACCAGCTGCTTCCAGCACGTGGAAGACCTGTGTGGCAAAACCACCCATAGCCCCCTCCTCAAGGGTAATAAGGACTTCGTGGTTACGTGCCAACTGACAAAGGAGGTCTTTGTCTATTGGTTTGGCAAAGCGAGCGTCCGCAACGGTTGTCGATAACCCATGAGCCATCAAGAGGTCGGCTGCTTTCAAAGCTTCAGCTAGACGGGTTCCCAAAGAAAGAATAGCGATCTTCGACCCCTCCCGAACAATACGCCCTTTCCCAATATCTAGAATTTGAGCAGGAACATTAAGATCCAGCCCGATCCCTTCTCCTCTCGGGTATCGGAATGCAGAGGGCCGGTCATCAATGGATGCTGCCGTTGCAACCATATGCTTCAGTTCCAACTCATCGGCAGCTGCCATAATCACCATATTGGGTAAGCACCCTAAATAGGCCAAATCATAACTGCCCGCATGGGTTGCGCCATCAGCGCCAACGAGCCCTGCCCGATCTAAAGCAAACCGTACCGGCAACTTTTGCAACATGACATCGTGTATGACTTGATCGTAAGATCTCTGCAAAAAAGTCGAATATATAGCAACAAAAGGCTTCAACCCCTCGCAGGCCATACCCGCAGCAAACGTTACGGCGTGCTGTTCAGCAATGCCCACATCAAAAAACCGTTCCGGAAAGCGTTTGGCAAAACAATCCAGCCCGGTGCCAGACGGCATAGCAGCCGTTACAGCAACGATACGATCATCCTTCTCAGCCTCCTCTGCTAAACTCTCGCCGAAGACCTTGGTATAACTTGGAACAACCGTCTTCGAGATATGCTGAATCCCTGTGACGACATCAAATTTGTTTACCCCATGGTACTTGTCCGCAGAAGCTTCCGCTGGCCCATAGCCACGTCCCTTTTGGGTAACAACATGGAGGAGGATCGGACCTGACTCTGCGCGATCTCGCACATTTTTCAGCACGGGAATCAGGTGGTCCAGGTCATGCCCATCAACAGGGCCCACATAAAAGAAACCCAGTTCTTCAAACAACGTCCCTCCGGTGACCATTCCTCGGGCAAATTCTTCAGCTCTTCGTGCCGCTGTTTCAAAGGACTTCGGGAGATGGCTTACCATGTCTTTTGCCATTTGACGCAAAGAATGATAAGACCGTGAGGAAAGAAGTCGTGACAAATAGCCACTCATCGCCCCAACTGGCGGCGCAATAGACATATCATTATCATTCAAAATGACGATCAGTCGACTGGCCATGGCTCCGGCATTATTGAGCGCCTCATAAGCCATACCTGCGCTCATGGCCCCATCACCAATGACCGCAACAATATTGTGTTTTTCAGCCTTTAAGTCTCTGGCCACCGCAAAACCAAGGGCTGCAGAAATGGATGTGGCCGCATGAGCCGCGCCAAAAGCGTCATATCGACTTTCACTTCGACGTGTAAACCCTGAAGGGCCTCCGACTTGGCGCAGATTCGCCATTTGCTCACGTCGCCCCGTTAATATTTTATGAGGATAGGCTTGGTGGCCCACGTCCCAAATAAGCTTATCTTCTGGCGTGTCAAAAACATGATGGAGCGCAATCGTTAACTCCACCACGCCGAGACTTGCACCTAAGTGACCACCTGTGCGTGATACGATATGAATCGTTTCCTGGCGAACTTCATCTGCCAAGAGACGCAACGCATCCATCGATAGCCCCTTCATGTCGGCAGGAATGTGAATCTTGTCAAGATACGGGGTCTTCTTCATTTTAGGGTCAATCACGCGATTTTGGTCTCCGACAAATAATGACTATTCTGAACTATAGCATCTTCCCCCAGAATTTAAGCAAGGCTCATCCTTAAAGCAAGAAATATATCCATTTTCATGCTTTTTTTTTGAAATATTTTCTGCAACCCATTTACAGTTTGTTTACAAATAGATCGGTATGCTAAAATATAAATTAGGTATAATACTGGGAGTTCGCAATGTATAAAATGGCTTTTTGGGTTTTAATCAGCCTAACACTGATTATGGGAGGGGTAACAAAGATATATGCGCCAACTCTCAACCAACCAATACCTAACCAAGTCACTCCTCCAAAACTGGCTCAACTTCCTTTCAATGGCTATGAAGTGAGCATCGGCCAAGAGCATGCGCCCCTTACAATAATAATGTATTATTCTCTGACTTGCCCCCATTGTCATGAGTATCAAGAGGTAGAATTACCCAAAATTCAAAAGGAATTTATCGATAAAGGCCTTGTGCGATTTATATTTCGGGATTTTCCAACAGATTTAATTGCCTTAAAGGCTGCAAAAATTGCCTGGTGCCATGGTAAGGAGCAATATCTAACATTTGCTCGAAAGCTTTTGGCAACACAAGAAAAATGGGTTTTGGATCCTTCTGAAAAGAAACTCCATAAAATTGGATTAGACCTTGGAATTACCCCAACTGACTTAGAAAAATGTACTTGTCAAGACACGGATACGGAAAAGACAATAATGAAGACATGTTTTGAGGCTCAAAGGACTCATGAAATTATGGCCGCCCCAGCGTTTATAATTAATGGAAAGGTCTACGATGGCATCCCGGATGCAGCAATCATCGGGAAGATGTTGTTGAAGATGGGAATTCACGGTTAAAAGACGATCGCCCCGTTATGCAACCACCTTCTGACGGTGATGATGGTGCGTTTCCTTGACAAAATAGAGAATCAAGAAACTAACAACAAAACCAACGGGGAGAGCAATCATCGCTGTTTGATAAGCAGTCTCGCTATAAATACGAACACCATCAGCAGCAAGCGTCCCATCCCAACACAAATCGAGCAGTTCCCCAAGAAGCGGTTGGAAGATAACACCACTCATCATGACAACAGCGTTGGTAAATCCAAGGGCCGTCCCACTAATACGGCGAGGAAGAATTTCCTTAACGCACGCAAAAACCAAGACCTGCCCCCCATTGCACACACCACCGACAAATAAGAGAGCAAACATGAGCGGCAAAGGAATGGCAGGACCAAATACAATTGCAGAAAAAATAAGTGTTAAGAAAACTGAAGATATCTTCATGGTTCGAATCCGGCTTTTAAGCTTTTCGGAAACCCAAGCGGCCAAAGCGCCGCCAATTGCAAAGCCAACAAAGATCATCACTGTGGCAAAAGAGGCGTATTCATTATCGATGCTATAGGTATGCATCAGGTAAGGCACACCCCACAATTCGGCAAAAGCTGCAATGGGCAACCACATTAAGGAACCAAATACTGCAATCAACCATACTTGGGGATTTTTAAGAAGCAGAGCCAATGATTTACGAAGGGGGATTTCGTGACCTTGGTGGGGCATGTGAGATCTTGGGTGGTCTCTCACCATTACCCAGGAGAAAAGAGTCATAACAACCCCCGCATAAGCCAGAATCATCGTTGCCTGACGCCAGCCGCCCATATGATTGACCATCCAAGCTAAAGGAGGGCCCCCGAAAGTACCGCCCAGGGTACCCATCATATTTGTCATTCCCAACATGAGAGCAAACCTTACTGGTGAAAACCACTCAGCAACCACCTTCAAACAACTGATGAAAGCACATGCTGATCCAGCGCCAATCAAGAAACGACCAATTTGTGCCCAGATGAGACTATCCCCGGTCGCAAACATAAAGGCTCCCGTCGTGCATAGAGCCGCGGATGTGGTAATGATTCTGCGAGCCCCAAGAGCGTCAACCATCACACCACAAGGAACTTGTAACACAACATAGGCATACAGATAACAAGAAACTAAAACGCCAAGGGCTGTTGAGGTTAGAGAAAAATCATGCATGAGACCTTCGGTCATAACGCTTGGGGAGACCCGCAATATACATTCATACAAATAGAATGCAGCAGCACATACCCAAACAATCCAAGCTTGAGCGGAATCTAAATGAGCTCTGTCATTGGCACGATTTACCATGCCTATATTTTCCTGTGGGTTTAGGAGTGCAGCTGTTGATTCCATGTCAATCATCTCTCTTCAAAATGAAAAATATCAAAGTGTATTCATGTTCTAATAAATGACGAAACCCTTTCAAGCAGATATTTGAAAGGGAATCCTCAGCATATATATAATCACTTTTGCGAAAACCGCAACCTATTTTGACTGATAATCGGGGTGTGTTTCGCGAACGAATCTCAAAATCACCCAAGCTAGGAGCAAGCTCAACGGGATCGCAACCAAAGCATAATGATAAGCATCTACGCTATATAATTTTACGCCATCAAGACCGACTTCGCCTTCTTCAAACAAGTCAATCAACCACCCGAGAAGGGGTTGGAAAACAAGTGCACTCGCCATGGTCAAACAATTCATAAAGCCCATTGTTGTGCCGTTAAATTCAGGGGGATTAATTTCTTTTGCAGCAGCAAAGTTCAGAATCTGCCAACCACAGAAAAATCCTGCACAAAACAACAAGCCAAAAACACTGTAAAGAGGCAGGCTATTGATATAAACCGCCGGCATAAAGGTTGCAAGGGCACCAAGTGCGCCAATAGACATAACCTTCTTATGGCTACATAAATAATTTGCCAAAATCGGGCTCACTAAGCATCCCAGAGCCATTCCCATAAAGACCAGCATGCTGCCATAAGCTGCGGTCTCATTGTTGATTTCATAGGCAACCATGAGATAAGGCGTT
Source organism: Alphaproteobacteria bacterium (assembly GCA_019746225.1). Taxonomy (NCBI): domain Bacteria; kingdom Pseudomonadati; phylum Pseudomonadota; class Alphaproteobacteria; species Alphaproteobacteria bacterium. The sequence goes on from JAIESE010000042.1 coordinate 40,397, forward strand.
CCCCACATTTCCGCAAAGGCAGAAAGAATTGTATACATAAGGGACGCATAGAGTCCAATAAGCCATGTTTGAGGACTGGAAGTAATAATCCTCAAACCTTCCCAGAGATGGGTTGTTGTCATCGGAACATCTTGATTTTTGTTTTGGGTACCGCGCGTTGGGTGGTCCCGAATAATCATCCAAGCGGCAGCTGCAACAGCAACCCCAACGCTGCCAGCAATCGTCATGGCAATTCGCCAATCTGTTGCGTTGACGAGCATCGCAAGCGGTTTACCCCCAAAGAATCCACCGAATGTACCCATCATCATGGTAATACCGGCAATAACAGCAAATCGTTGAGCCGGAAACCACTCAGAAGCAATTTTCAAACAACTCAAATAAGCACAAGCAGAACCAGCTCCCATAAGGAAACGAGCCGCAGAGGCGGTAAATAAGCTTTCGCTTTCCGCAAAGACAAAGCTTCCCAAAGCACACATCACCGCTGAAATGGTGACCACTCTGCGGGTCCCCAACCAGTCAACGATCATGCCACACGGCACCTGCAAGGGCACATAGGAAAAGTAATAGGCGGATGTAAATATACCGAGCGCGGTTGAGGTAACCCCAAAATCCCGCATCAATTCATTTGTCATGACGCCAGGAGAAGCGCGCAATACATATTCATAGAGGTAAAAAAGAGCAGCGGCTCCCCAAATAATCCATGCATACGTCGCAGATTTTTCCTTGAAAGAGCTTGAATTCATATCAACATCCTCAAGAGTTAGTTGATCAACAGTGGTATCTGCTGCAAGTTTCACGTCAATCCCTTTCGTTAACTTTCTATGGAGTTTTCTTTTCTAACAGAACTAATGAAAAAAAGCCATAACTAGCTCACTTCATTCAGTTGGCCTAAAAATTTAAACTCTACTTCATATCTTGATACTATCTATTTAATTACTCTTAGCACAAAGATCAAGGGTATTTAAGATAGAAAATACCACCAGAAAGGTAATAAAATTACCTTTGTGAGTCTAAACACATAATTTTTTGGATTAATTTCAATTTTATTAAGAGCAAAATAAAATTCCGAAAAGAAGAGAGTCTTTAAGGGAATCATATCAAACGCAATGAATAGTATGGAAACCCGGTATGCAAACCTGCCACCAGCGAAAATATCCCCAGAATAGTAATTATGATGCGTAGTAGAGACTACATTGTGTGCCAGACTAAGTCAAGAAAACAGGGAAGTTAAACTAAGTGATTTCCGTTTAGTTCGTCGTCTCTACCTTCTTGATGGTTACTCCCACGACTAAAGGTGTATAGTCAAAAAGTGAGAAGTTCCACATTGTCATGCCAGTTTCCTCCACCGTCTTTGTCCGTTTCTTTTGCTTTGTATGATGATAAGCGTTAAACTGAATTTTAGCCTCGGTTTCTTTAAAGCGATATTCTTCATATTTCCTTGTGCAATCTTGAATAAAATTATCCAAATCTTGGGGTTCAAGTGAAGATAATTCTAGAGAATATAGGATTCTAGCGTATGTAAATTTCTGAGGGGACTGTAAAGTTTTTAGGGTCATGAGTGATAGATATGGTGGTTTCTGAGGTTTCCTAGAAGCAGAAGATAATAATTTAACATGTTTACCAATTGCCTCAATTTCTAACTGTTCTTCAGATTTTTCAGCTGGGATAGCTAAGTTTGAACACAGAAGCACCGTCGCGGTTATCATTATACTTTTGTAAAATTTCATCATTTGATTTTCCTTATTTTATGAATTTCACTTACCCTCTTAATCTAATTAATTCTATAAAGCAAGTTGGTCGTCATAATGTTGCCATCTCCATTATTGCTCCGCTCACAAATTAGGTGTAACTTGTCCTTATGACCCATTCATATCTCATGATTGCCCTTTTATGCGCCCTTGGAGCCACGGTTGGTGCCTTGGGATTTGGATTATTTGCCCTCTTCAAAGGCGGTGAATTTAATGAAAAATATGGGAATCGTGCCATGCGCTGGCGGATTCTCCTTCAGGCTCTTACTCTTATTCTTTTTACGTTGATGTTAATTTTTGGAAGGTAACAGGAGAAAACCATGGTTCATCTGACACGCATCTATACACGCGGTGGAGATAAAGGGAAGACATCCCTCGGTTCTGGCGAACGAGTCTCAAAATCTGACGCCCGCATCAATGCGATTGGAGATGTGGACGAAGCCAATGCAGCGATCGGGTGGGTTCGAGAATATACACCCAAGACAATTGATCCTTTATTGATGCGTATTCAAAACGACCTGTTTGATTTGGGCGCCGATCTTTGTGTACCAAAAGGAAAACCGGACTCGCTCCGCATCGTGGACTGCCAAGTTGATTATCTTGAAAAGAAAATTGATGACCTCAATCAACATCTCGAACCTTTAACATCCTTTATCTTACCCGGGGGCTCCAAATCCAGTGCCGCCCTTCATTTGGCTCGAACTATTGTTCGTAGGGCTGAACGCTCTCTTATTCACTTGCATCAAATCCAACCGATTAATTTCGAGGCTATTAAGTATTTAAACAGACTTTCTGATTTATTATTTGTCTTATGTCGTCATGTAAACGGCAATGGGAAAGAGGACGTTTTGTGGGTTCCTGGCAAATCCCGGACGGAATAAAAAGGGAGATAAGGCTTAAGTGAAGGTATTGGTCGGTATCAAAAGGGTTATTGACTATAACGTCAAGATACGCGTCAAGAGCGATGGATCTGGCGTTGAGACCAACAATGTCAAAATGTCCATCAATCCCTTTGATGAAATTGCCGTTGAAGAAGCTTTACGCCTAAAAGAAAAAGGTATTGCTACAGAAATCGTTGTCGTCTCCATAGGTCCTGATGCTGTCGTTGATACCATTCGCCATGCCCTTGCGCTCGGCGCGGATCGCGGCATCCATGTCGACATGCCCGAATTCCCTGAACCTTTATGGGTTGCTAAAGCCTTAAAAGCAATTGCTGCAACTGAACAACCCCAGCTGATTTTGCTGGGTAAACAAGCCATTGATGATGACTGCAATCAGGTTGCCCAAATGCTCAGCGCCCTTCTCGACTGGCCTCAAAGCACCTTTGTTTCTGCTCTCTCAATCCAAGATGGCAAATGTCAGGCTGTCCGCGAAGTTGATGGAGGCCTTGAAACCCTGATATTACCACTTCCTGCCATCATCAGCACGGATTTGCGCCTCAACACACCGCGTTATGCCACCTTACCCAACATCATGAAAGCCAAGCAAAAACCTATTCAACAGCTGACAGCTGCAGATTTGCATCTTTCTTCCGAAAACCACACCAGAATTTTAAAGGTGACAGAACCCCCAACTCGTAAAGGAGGTGTTGTTGTGTCTTCCGTAGCAGAACTGGTCGCCCACATCAACAAGCTCCCTCTCGAAAGGTCAGAATCATGAAAGTCCTTATCATTGCGGAACATGATGAAACTTCTTTGAAACAGTCAACCTTAAATGCCATTACGGCTGGCCTTGCTTTGGCGCCAAAAATTAGTGTACTCGTTGGGGGAGCCAACATCAACACTGTGGCTCAAAGTGTCTCTAAAATTGCAGGTGTGGAGCGCGTTATCACTGCAACAGCTCCTGAACTTGCCCATCAACTTGCCGAACCGATGACCCAACTCCTGGAATCTATTGCCCCCCAGTTCACCCATATCTTGGTTCCTGCCACGACTTTTGGAAAGAACTTGGCCCCACGGCTCGCTGCAAAGCTTGACGTGATGCAAATATCTGATCTGACAAGAATCCTGTCACCAGATACCTTCGAACGTCCCATATATGCCGGCAATGCAATTCAAATCATCCAAAGCTTGGATACGACCAAAATTCTAACAATCCGTCCAACAGCCTTCAACAAAGCCACGCCTAGTGACAAGGCAGCCCCCATCGACGTATTAACCGTACCTCCGTTAACATCCCGGGTAACCTATGGTGGCTTAGAGACTACCCCCTCTTCACGTCCGGAGCTTACAAACGCGCGCGTAGTTGTTTCAGGGGGTCGCGGCTTGCAAAATAAGGATAACTTTCGTCTTATTGAAGAACTCGCGGATTGTTTGAATGGCGCTATTGGGGCGTCACGCGCGGCCGTTGATGCGGGCTTTGTTCCCAACGACTATCAGGTTGGGCAAACCGGCAAAGTTGTCGCCCCGGACTTGTATATTGCCGTTGGAATCTCCGGTGCCATCCAACATATTGCCGGCATGAAAGACAGCAAAATTATTATTGCCATCAATAAGGACCCGGATGCCCCCATTTTTCAAGTAGCAGACTTTGGCATTGTGGGAGATTTATTTGAGATCCTCCCTGAACTCACCAAATCATTGAAAGAGTCAACTCATGCTTGAGAATATTGCCGTTATAGGCGCAGGTCAAATGGGCTCCGGCATCGCTCAAGTTTTTGCCCTTGCCAACAAAGAAGTACAACTCATTGATATATCTGAAGACCAATTGGCACACGCGCGTGCGTATATTGAAAAGAACTTGGACAAACAAGTCACCAAGGGAAGCATAACAACCTTAGAGAAAGACAGTGCCCTTAAGCAGTTGCGTTTTTCAAATGTCATCCAAAATCCTGAAAGCCTCGATCTTGCTGTGGAAGCGATTGTTGAGAATTTCGACCTCAAGGCGCACATTTTCAAAAGTTTGGACAGCTCCCTTAACGACGCTGCCATCATCGCCAGCAATACCTCTTCCCTCTCTATTACTGAGCTTGGCAAGATAACGTCACGTCCGGATCGGGTTATTGGGATGCATTTCATGAACCCCGCGCCAATCATGCCGCTGATTGAGATCATCCAGGGACAAAATACGTCGCAACAAACATATAACACCATAGTGACGATGGTTCACGAGCTCAAAAAGACGCCCGTCACTTCCAAGGATTCTCCCGGTTTCATCGTCAATCGCATCCTTATGCCCATGATTAATGAAGCAATTTTTGCCCTTAATGATGAAGTGGCAAGTGCTCAAGACATTGACACAGCGATGAAACTTGGCACGAATCAGCCTATGGGCCCTTTAGAACTTGCGGATTTCATCGGTCTTGATACCTGTTTATGGATAATGCAAGTTCTCCATGAAGGATTTGCCGATGATAAATATCGCCCCTGCCCTTTGTTGCAAGAATATGTTACACAAGGAAGACTCGGCCGCAAATCCGGTCACGGTTTTTATGAGTATCCGAAAAAATAAATGAGATAAGAATGGCAGAAAACATACAACCCCAAGACGACATCAAGGACATGTCCTTTGAAAAAGCGATGACGGAGCTCGAAACCCTCGTTCGTCGATTGGAAGAAGGCCGTCTCACCCTTGAAGAAGCGATTTCTTCTTATGAACGAGGGACTGCTTTGCGTACCCATTGTGAAGCAAAACTACGCGCAGCAAAGCTGAAAGTTGAGCAAGTGTTAGGCGAGCAAGAGAAAAATCAAGTTGATAATGCCTGAAACCTCCAGCATGAGCCCAGACCTTGCCCGTTTATTTGATGAAACGAGGGATGCGGTTGAAGGTGTCCTCGCTCATTATCTTAGCCTACCGAACGTCCCTGCGCCCTTAGCTCAAGCCATGTCTGCGAGTGTTAAAAATGGGGGAAAGCGCTTGCGCCCTATGCTGAGCCTTGCCTGTGCGACTCTGTTTAACGTCCCCAAGGCTCAAGCGGCCCGCGTTGGTGCCGCCATAGAGATGGTTCACTGTTATTCTCTCATTCATGACGATTTACCGGCCATGGATAATGCGGATTTGCGAAGAGGACATCCAACATGCTGGCGCCAATTTGGGGAAGCCACGGCGATTCTAGCGGGTGACTCCCTATTGCCCCTTGCCTTTGAGGTTCTCACAGATGAGGCCACTCACCCTTCACCTTCCGTCCGGCTTTCGCTAATCCAAGCCTTGGCAACAAGCTCTGGTGCCGCTGGAATGGCCGGGGGACAAATGCTGGATCTATCACCCCATCTGATTGATTCGGTTGAGGACTCCATAACCATGCAAAATCTGAAAACAGGCTGCTTGATTTCATTTTCTTGTGAGTCAGGGCCAATTCTAGCTGAAGCTTCCCCTGAGAATCGCGCCCTATTAAGTCAATTTGGGTTTCTTTTGGGCCTGGCCTATCAGATTCAAGACGACCTTCTCGACATTGAGGGAAATGAAAAGGATCTTGGAAAACCTGTTGGAATGGATCAAGACAAGCGGTCGCTTGTGGCTCTTTTAGGAACGGACGCCAGCAAAACTTACCTTGCCTCTCTTCAAGAAAAAATGTCCCACCTTATTCGCCCTTTTCAACAACCCCTATTTGAGGAAATTATGACCTGGGCAACCACGCGTCAGATATAAATAATTCTCATAAATTTTATATAATATTTATGTATATAGTTTCAATAATTCTACTTGACTCATGAAAAGGATCAGCATAAATCATAACTAAACCTAAATAGTTTCTTGGCCTTTGCTCGTAACTTACAGCAGAGCTTATCGAAATTATAAACAATAAAATTAATAAGTTAGGAATGCCTCATGAAAAAACTTATCATCAAAACAATTACTCTTACATTTTTTACAGCAACTTTACTCAACCCTTCTTTCGCAATGGATAATGATGATCTCAAGAAGGGTCTAGGATATGGCATCGCGGCATGCGGCGTCATTTATACAACCCTCAGGATAGGGGGTTATCTTTTTGCCGACAAACCTCCAATTCCTTCTTCTACAAATGAAGAACTTACCAGCGTTAAACAAGAGCTTGCGGGTCTTAAAGAAAAAGTTGATAGCTTATCTTCTAAGGAAAATCCTGTCCGTGAGAGTTCTACTCAAGCCACATCTCCCTCTCTAAGCCAGAGGGACTTTGCTTCTGAACAAGCAGAAGGAACGACAACTTCTCCCGCTCAGCTCATGGCATTGGTCTGCAAGCTCCAAAGTGAAATTGAGCAATTGAAGGGCACATCCTTAAAACAACAAGAAACGATTCAAGCACAAGGTTCTGAGGTCCAAATACTGAAGGCCTTTTGCGAACGGCTTCAAAAGCAAAGCATGCCCACAACGGGAGTTATCCAAGAAGCACCAAGTACTGTCACGCCCTTTGAAACGCCAGCAGGCGGTCAAAGACACAGTGCACGTGAAGAAGACCCAGGAATCCCTGGATCGGAAAGCAGAAACATAAATTACCTGGAAGGAATACCGGAAAATCAATTGGAAAAAGTGGTCCTCGAGATATTACAAAAGGGCGGCAAAAGGGCAGAGTTGACTCAAAAAGCGATCCGTAAGCATTTAGCAACTTATCCAGGTGTAACCATTAGATTCCACAAAGAAATTGAGGGTCAGTCCCTTCTTCTCAAAGATGATAAGAGTAAATTCTTAGAAGCGATTACCTATGGGAAAAAAAGCACCACCGTTAAGAAGTAATAAATAATTCATCGATATAAGAAGGATTAAATCCATGACCAAGATCACCGTTCGAATGCTCTTAACAGCAACTTCATTAACATGGCTTATGGGAAGCGTTTCTCCTTCTCTGGCTTGTTGTTGCGGCGGAGGAGACAATCCTGAAAGCGACCCTCTTTTAGGGGCACCAGGAAGCGCAACACCAGGAAGCGCAACAGCAGGAAGCGCAACAGCAGGAAGCGCAACAGTAGGAATGGCTACTTCGGATCACCCTCCCCTCTCCTTAACAATGTCTGATGGCGCTCCACCGGCCGGAGGACAAGCACCAACGGGATCCCCATTATACCAACAATCCTTAAACCAAAGTCCCCCCATAGGGGACTCAGAAGCAGCCAGTACTGCAGCAGAAGCGGCGGAACTACAAAGAACTCTTGAAGAAGTCGAACGTTTAAAAAAGGAAGACGAAGAAAAAGAAAAGAGAGCAGCGATTCGAAGGCAACTTGAGGAAGCCAACAAAGCAAGAGATGAACAACTGGAACGCATGAAGCAAAAGGCGCTTGAGGATAAAAATTACTCCCCGGTTGCTGTTGCATCGGCACCCCTTTCAACGGGTAATGTCCCACCACGAACCCTTTTTTCTAATGAACAAACCCCGGCCCCCACTCCCCTTTCTCGCGGGCCTTCTGATGCTCGCGATCTTGAGACCCCTCACACATCTGTTTCTGGGACTGTCCTCCCAGGATCAGAGAAAGGCCGCGACCATTACCTAGAAGGAATTCCTCAAGACCAAGTGGAAGAGAAGGTTCTCGATATCCTTAGAACAAGCGATGTACGCGCAAGAAAAACTCATGCCGCGATCCTGAAACATTTGAAAACACATCCACAAGCAATCATTAAATTCCACAAAGAAAATGAGGGGCAGTCCCTCCTCCTCAAGGATGACAAGTCCGTGTTTATTGCAATACCCTACGGGGGCGGTAAAAGCACAACAAAGAAGAGCACAACTAAGAAATCTAATGAGTAAGATATTCTTATAATATTTATTAACCCACAAAGCGAAGTCTTTAGGACACGATTCTCTGTCGTCATTGCGAGGAGCGTTAGCACGTAAGTGCTGAAATGACGCGGCAATCCATGTATTCTAAACTAATATCAACATAAGAACTTTGTGAAAAATCACATACATGGATTGCCACGTCGTTCGCCTCCGCTAGAAGCTACGTCTTAACTCCTCGCAATGAAATAAGATTTCTGAACGCTAACATCTAATGGAGGAGAAATTGTCCTACGCATTTAAACAGTCTCATATAGGTGGTCACGAATAATCCATTTCACTTGCCAAAACATGATACCTCCCTTGATGGCCTCCCTAAGCAGAAATGAAATCAAAGATTCATCAATACTTCACAAAAAAGGGGCCCAATGCTGGGCCCCTTTTGATAAGGGTGTCTAAAAGCAGACACACCCTTGGTTTAAGATATTATCCTATTAGTTGTTCACCAAACCATATCGAAGTAATACTGCCTTCTTTCCTTCCGGAGTTGTTTCAGCATTCCACTCTTGGCTAATTTGTTGTTGTTTGCCTGCGTCCAATCTGTCCCATACTTTTTTGACAGCACCAGTAGGTTTTTTGGTGCTAGCAGGTGATGAGGAATCAGCTACATCGAGTGCAGGCGCCAAGTTTCTTTTAGTCGAACTCGTTGATGCAGGAGGTGGCGCGTTACTCCTTGCAGGGGCTTCCCCCGCAGCAGAACCGGTTAAAGGCGTATCTGATGTTAAAGTGTTTTGCGCTTCCATCAATTGATCCGAAAGGCTGCTATTTTCAGTATTTAAGGTTAAGATTTCGGCTTGAAGCTTACCAACAGTATCTTCCAGGACTCTAAGCTTAGCAACATAGGTCTGCTCAAGTTCCTTCGCCTTAGCTTCATTACCTTTCGCTGCTTCTCTTCTAAGAGCCTCTTCATGCTCTCGTTCCAACACTATTTCACGAGCTTCAACAGCGGCCTTTACTCTTTGCGCAATTTCAGCCTTAAACGCGTTATCGAAATCTGCTCTGAGAGTCTCTTCACGCCTCTGAGCAGCGGCCCGCTCAAGAACTTCGACCTCATCCTTAAATACTGCCTTTACATCTTTTTTGATCTCAACTACACGGACAGCAACAGCTGCCTTCTCGTGAGCTTCAACCTCATCCTTAAATACTGCCTTCACATCTGCTTTGATCTCCTTTTCGCGGGCAGCAACAGCGTCCCTCTCAAGAGTCTCAACTGCATCCTTAAAATTTGCCTTCAAGTTTTTTGGTTTTACAGACGCTTTAAACGCTATAATAGCAGCCTGTTCTTTTGCTTGAATCTGTGGCGCAAATTCTCTATCAAAATTCTGTCTGAGCTCCGCATCCTTTTCTCGCGCTCCTTCACTTTTTGCTGTTTGCAGCTGAACAGGGTCCAGTTGTGGTTGAGGATTGTTTGCAAGGAGCCTTATAGGTTGGGGTGCAACGCGAGCAACAGGGACAACAGGGGCATTTTCTTCAATCGCAGGTATATCAATAGCAAACACACTAGTTTCAAACGCTACGGCCGATAGAAAAGCTAATGAAATTGTCTTTATTTTCATGATATTTACTCCATTTCTTTATTGTTATTACTGTAGTGATCTAAAGATATAATGTCGCTTCTCGCCTTGCCAAAGTTAAGAGATAAGCGCACTACATATCATTTATTAATAATTTTTTAAAGCATTCCACAGATCGTGTAAAGGTGTTTTTAGGTAATATGATAAAATAAATTATAATTTCTATATTTCATTATAATACATAAGGGTATTTTAAATTCATCATTGACAAGGAAAAAGGTATAAAAATTCCCGCAATTAAGTTATTATCTAACAATTTATTTGCGGGAATATAGGGTAAAAATAGAACAATATAATTAATTTGTTATTTTCGTTGGTGTCGCTTTTAAATTTTGGCACCAAGTTGGAAAATACGTAATATTAGTAACCAAATGCCAAACAGGGCGCAGCGCATAATCTACAGCAGGAGTCGCAACCCATTCTTTTCCAAAAACAAGTACTGGTATAATTTTTTGTCCCGCGCGAGTCGCCTCAAATCCCGACCAACATGCTTTCGCCTTTTTGGCATAAACAGATTCTACAATGAGCTTGGTATCATCATTTGTATTAGTTTTTCGAGCATTTTGAACTTCATCCGGGAAAAATTGTAACGACCTAGAACGAAGCTGAGCTTGAGAACCTGTAGCACCATTATTCCTTGATTTTGTTGGTGTAAAACTAAGTGCTCTTACCGGTGTTGTTGGTTTGTCATCAGGTTGTTCAGTCTTTGTAGGCGCTCCTAATATTTCGTCATCGTGACGTGGGGCGGGTGAAAGATTTGAGAAATCTACAGATAGAGCACAATCAGATAAAATAGCCGCAGTTAGTAGGGGCAATACGAGTTTTGTCAATTTCATTTTTTACTCTCCATATAAGTTTAAATAGCAACTTTTATAAAATTGCGATTGCGAAAATAGTATCTACGAATTACATAAATACAGATTTTTTCGTGAGTTTGCTAAACAGCAAATTCAGTTTATACAATCATATACTGTATTTGTAAAGCAATATTTTATTTTAAATAGTTTTTTTCATTCCTAGAAGCGTAGTTGTGATCTATTTGCACTATTCAAATACAAAATGAGCGTATTTTTAAAATTCAATACAAATAGAATAGAGTAATAAAAACATAAAACGATACTGAGAAGTTGATGCTAATATTTAACAATATAACAATAAAGTTATAATAATATATTAAGGTATATAAGTATTTTCACCAACCGTAAGTCAGACACTTTATATCCTAAGAAAATAGAAATTCAAAAAAAGCACTTAACCATATATTCACATACTGACGCAAACCGCGTGCATCTGTGATAAACAAGAAAGTGGCAACAAGAATGATGGTAATAGACAATTAGAGGAAATAAGATGGGATAATAAGAGTGTCACTATTTTAAACATTTAATGGTCAAGGAAGGATAAACAAGAAAATCTCGGGCAGATCTAGAGGTAAATGTCTGTTTTGAATCATATGTAGAGCACACAAGTTCGTAAGAATTATAAATATATTGTAGCGCTTCTACAGCCATAAGCGTTATGTCATTCCAGAATATTTAAGGACAAAAGACTACCCGAAAGAACAGTCAGCCTATCGAGATCCAGAGGCAGTGTCAGAGTCAGAGCCTAATATCCTTAACAACACCAAGAGAGTCAGAGTCTCATATGCTTAAGAACACCAAGAGAGTCATTCAAGACCTCAAATAGAAACGAGACATTAGCACGAACACAATTGAAGAAAACGTAAGGACACAGCCAGATGCACACCGAAATCCAAAGTCGCAGGGCTACACAGCAAAAGGCATAATCTCAGCTACAGCAAATGTAATAACCACTATCATTTCAGTATACATGACTGCATCCTTATGAATTTAATGGGATAAGGGATAAGGGATAAGGGGAGTAAAAAGGGGGCAAGTTGGGAGTTTTTTTATCTAATATATTATATTCACAGGTGAAAACATCATCCTCTTGATCCTAGGGTATTGATATATCATATAGGGTCACTAAAGTGAATAAATATACTTAAGAGAATAGATTCGTATCTTAGAAGACATAAAAAAACCGGGTCAATAATTTAAAGTTCAATAGTAACTTTAAACTACGACCCGGTTATAACTACCTAATTTGCATTAGGGAATTTACAGTAACACTATTTAGTATCAATCTTATCTAAATCAACACCATTTCTTATTTGCAATGCTACTTTGATTATTGCAGCTGGGTTAAGTTTACCTGCAACTGTAGTTTTTGCGATATGAGCAGCTAAGAACTTGATTGTATCAAGATCTTCATTTTGTGGATTCAATGGATCAACTACTGCATTCTTATTCGCAGCATCTTTCAACTCAACATAATATGTAAAGAAGATTGATAAAAGATTTGGATTATTAAGTTCCAATTCTCTTGCAGATGTAAATCCAATGAGATCATAGGCAGCTGAGAATGACTGATTCTTAGCTTGCTGTGATTTCTTGACATCAAGTGTGTGTCCAAACCTATAAAGTGCTTGAACTGCCTTATTTGCCCTCTCCATTTCTGCAGGATTTGGCATAGCACCAGTTGCTTGATTAAACAATGCTACAGCAACGATCAAAGATGCTGATTCTTGTATATCAACAAACTTGGATTCTGCTCTAATATGTTGCAATGCATTAACAAGACCTGCTGTTACTTGATCTTCACTAGTACGCGCATCTTCGTATGCTCGCTCAATGGCACGTTCTACTCTCTCATCAGCAGATTTCAATAAATCTTCTGCTTCAAGCCCTGATAGTTTAGCAGCTTGTTTTTGAACTGTGTCAAGAGTAGCTGCTGTTATATCTGCTTCAGAAACAATAGTATGAGGACAAATCTTAGCAATTTGTGCTTCAAGATCACCGCTTCTGATTTCTTGTATCAATTTAAATGTATTAATAGCATCTGCATCAGGTAGTTTAGGGAATTGCGATGCAAGTGTTCTATAATCATCTGCATCATTTTGAGTAGGCACAGCGTCTTTATCACCACGAACTGTTCTTACGAATTCGATCATGGCTTCTTTTTCAGCGCGTGCTTTTTTCGCAGCAGCAAAATCATCAGCTGACTCAATATGTTTCCCTTTGTCATTTGCGAAATCAATGGCAGCATCAAAATCACTTTGATCTAAGAGGATTCCAGCTTGTTGCTTTTTTCCACCTTGACCGTTTAAAGCAACAATCCGTGCTGCTAATCTTACATTATCTAAGTTAATTGGTTGCTTAATTGCACTTAGTTTATTTGCAAGTTCAACGGCAAATCTTGATGGATTAATACCAATGTTATTCCAAATTGAATACAAATTATTAACATAAGTTAATAAATGTGCATCATTTGTCTGAATTGGGTTTTGCATAACTTCCTTCAAATAATACGCTCCAACAACAAATTCAGCCACATCTTTAGCATTGTCTTTAAGTTTTTTTGCTTCCAGTGCACCTTTAACAACAGGTTGCATTTGTTCTAAAAATGCAATCACTTCAGGTGTAGCTTTTTTAGGAGCTTTGTCTTGCAAAAACTTAGCAGCAAATGTAAATGCACTTTTTGCATCTGCTTGATTAAAAAATTCAAATACTTGGAGTTGTGTTAAGTTTCTTGGGCTAGCTTCTAGAACACTCACATAATGTGCAACTATGTTCAAATTTTCTAAGTTAGCTTTAAAACCTTGATTATTGACAGCCAAAATACGTACTGCTTTCAATGCATCAAAATGATGCTTTGACAAATTTTGTACTTTCAAATGGGTCAAAGTTGTCAAGTCAATAATTTCTTGCTGTGTTCCTTCTAATCCTAAAGCTTGAACATCAACAATACCTTCAAAATTGGGGTCTTGAATATCATTTTGTAAGATAAAAGCAGTCGCCTTTACATTGGCTTTAGTTATTTCATTTGGAATTTTAAGGTCAGCTTTTTGCTTCTCAAACCCTTTGTCTCCACGAATAACTTGCAAGGCTCTAAAATCATATTCTGTTGGTTCCGTGATACCAAGGCTACCAATCAAAACTTTTGCTTCTGCTATATTATCATCATTCTCATCTATATGAGCACTTCTGAGGGCTTTTAAGGCATAACAGTCAAGAGCTGTCACATTACCTTTGCTTTTTTCGCCGGCTTTACGTTCTAACTCTGCTTTAATAGCTTTCAAATCATCTGTTGGCTTATCAAAAAGAGAGGATAATACAAGATAGTCCTTAAAAGTCATTTTAGGCGCGTTTTTTGTACCCATGTCTTTAAGGTATTGGTTTGTTACCTTAAGGTAAGTATTAAATTTTGGATGGTTAAAATAACCTGCGTCATAAAGATGCAATCCTGCAGGTGCGTATTCTACAATAGCTTCACTGTCAAGTCCCATTCCAACTAATTTTTCGTTTACTAGACTTTCTTCAATTTCTCTTCCTGAATTCTTTGCTGGAGGTATCGGGTCAACAAGAGTTGCATCAATATCATTCTTCTGAGAGTCAAAACGTTCAACAGTTTTGATATTTGCAGGAGCGTTTTCATCTGCAACAACTGCTTCTTCACCAGCAACTGCTTCTTCAACAGCAACTGGTTCTTGACCTGCTGCAAGAGCTTCTCTTAATACTCTAGCTTCTTCAGCTTTCCTTGCTCTCTCTAGTCTTTGCAACTCATAATAAGGCGCTGCGACATCAGACAATTTCGAAGTTGTATCTGCAACAAATCGACTTGTTACAGCAGCTTTGTGCTCTACTGGTAGAGATGCAAATGATGTCTGGTTTGAAATTGATGAAGCAACTTGAGCAACAAGCTCCTTTGGCATTTCTTTAACGACATGTGCTGGGGTTCCTTGAGCTTGAAGAACAGATCTATTAAAGGCATCTGCTGATATAGCCGCAGGTATTGCCAATGTTGTTGCCAACAAACCCATAACTATTTTTTGCGTTTTCTTTAAATTCATAATATTACCTCATTTATAATAATGTTAGTTGATAGATTCCCAAATTCATTTTGGTAATCATCATTTTCATAACTCTTATATACTAAACTCTATTTTACTACAACATAAAATTTCTTATTAACATAATTAAGAAAATTACTTAACAATTAAAACCTATACGCTGCGCCAATTTTTACTGTCCAATAGTTTTGCTTTACTGATTGGGCATAACCTGATCCTGCAGCGAAAGGAGGATTCGGTAAATTGAAAGCTTTCTTTGAGTTTCCATAAATTTCATAGCCTACATTTGCGAGCAACGATACATTTTGTGTTGCTGCATACTCAAAACCTACAGAAGGAACAAATCCAACTCTGGTTTTGCTTGCACTAACAGAAAACGGTGTATTTGGAACGCTTGCTTTTGTCTTGATATTTGAAATCCCAAGCCCTAGGCCCAAATATACATGGTAGCGAGAACAAAAGATTTTACCAATCTGAATGTTAGGAATGAAGCTATAATTACGATGCGCATTGTTTACAAAGTCTGTGTTAAACAAACGCACAGTAGCATTTGCGTTATTTGTTGTGTAAAGATTTCCCTCTAGAATTGCTGCCAATGTAATCCCATCGTTAAAAATTTGGCGATATCCACCAAAAAGCCCAAGTACTGCAGCAGTTTTGTTTGCTGACTTTTTACCTGTCTGACTTACACCAGGCGCAGATGCTGTCCCAGTAAAATCATGCTTCCCAAAAGATGCACCAACATGGGCACCGACTAGCCATCCTGACTTGTAATGGCAACCTGTGTTTGCTTCTGTTACACCACAAAGTGCTGTTACGATTGATCCTAGAGCTACTGTTTTCTTTAGCATTTCTTGACTCCTTAAAGGTTTGACAATTCTATTAGTTCGATTTTATTGAACGTTCTTGCGTCCATTACTGGTTAAGTTACTCTAATATTATTTCTCTAGGCAAGAGGGAAAATTAACCAAAAATTAATTTAGATTCATTAATGGGGAACTGTGATATATTTGTTTCATTTTTTAAGTCGCGGCAACGGGCTGGGAGCCACAAACTTTGTTCAAAGCATCCTCAAGAGACAGTTCTTCCCTTTGTCCAGTTTTGCGACACTTTACCTCAACCATCCCTGAATCCAGGGTTCGCGCTCCCACAATGATTTGCCAAGGCAGGCCGATCAGGTCCATGTCCGCAAATTTCGTGCCTGCCCGCTCATCCCGGTCGTCATAGAGCACTTCTACGCCTTTTTTGCACATTGTGTGATAGAGGGTTTCCGCAATCGTTTCCACGCGTTTGTCATCCATCTTAAGATTCAGCAGACCCACCTTAAATGGCGCCACGGCCTCGGGCCATTTAATGCCTTGATCGTCATGATTTGCCTCAATGATAGCCGCAACGAGCCGTGACACCCCAATGCCATAGGACCCCATCTCTAGGGTAATCATTTGCCCATCAGGCCCCGCAACTTTTGCTCCAAGGGGTTCTGAGTACTTCGTCCCGAAGTAGAAAATATGCCCTATCTCTATGCCCCGTGCCGTTTTGATCCGATCCGCAGGGATTGGGCAATTTGCAGGATCATGCTTTTCATCCGCAGCTGCATACAAACCAGACACATTATCTAATGTCATTTGCTCTAAAGTCAGATTATCAAAAGTTGCATCGTAATATATGGCGCTTTCCCCAGTTGGGGCAACAATTTGGAACTCATGACTCATGTCTCCACCAATGGCCCCGCTATCAGCCTTAACGGGAATCGCAGTCAAATCCATTCGTGCAAAAATACGCAAATAGGATTCAAAGATTCGTTCATAGGTCTTTTTCGCACTTTCAAAATCAAGATCAAATGAATAACCATCTTTCATCAAAAATTCACGACCCCTCATCACCCCAAAGCGTGGTCGAATTTCATCTCTAAATTTCCATTGAATTTGATACAACACTTGCGGAACCTGACGATAACTCTTCACGTATTGGTGAATGATGTCGGTTATAACCTCTTCATTTGTTGGACCGTATAGCATTTCCCGGTCATGACGATCTGTAATGCGAAGCATTTCCTTGCCATAATCGTCATATCGACCACTGGCACGCCACAGCTCAGCAGGTTGAATCGTCGACATCAAAACTTTATGACACCCAATGCGATCTTGCTCTTCACATATGATTTTTTCAATCTTCTCCATAACCCGCAACCCCAGCGGCAACCATGTATATATCCCAGAAGTGGTTTGGTTCACCATCCCAGCTCTGAGCATAAGCCGATGAGAAGCAATCTGTGCCTCGGCTGGAACTTCTTTCAAGGTTGGCAAAAAGTATTTTGATAAACGCATGGAGTATTTTTCCTGTTATATATAAATTTATGTTCGAATGACAATTCTAGAGGGAAGCTCGTGAAATGGACGAAAGCCCCCTATCCCGAAATGAGCTTCCCATCAATCAACTTCACCGATCGATCCATCTTGGCGGCTAATTCAAGGTTGTGTGTCGCAACCAAAGCCGCAAGGCCCGTATCTCGAACCAAGGTCACCATTTCATTAAAGACGGATTCCGCCGTTGACATGTCCAAATTGCCCGTTGGCTCATCGGCTAACAGTATTTTAGGCTGATTCGCAATTGCCCGGGCAATGGCGACACGTTGCTGCTCGCCCCCCGATAACTTTTTGGGGCGATGATGTAAACGGTGGCTCAACCCCATTTTGTTTAACAGAAATTCAGCGCGTTCGATGCTTCTAGCGCGGGATTGCCCTGCAATCAGACAGGGCAGCATGACATTCTCCAAAGCTGAGAATTCTTGAAGAAGAAAATGAAACTGATAAACAAACCCCGCAAACTCACGGCGTAACGCTGTTCGCTCCGCATCCGTTAAATTATTGCAGTCCTTGCCATTCATCATGACCATCCCATCACTGGGCAACTCCAACAAGCCCGCAATTTGGAGCAACGTCGTTTTCCCTGCGCCGCTCGGTCCAACAAGGGCGACTATCTCCCCAGGCGCAATTTTAAGATCAACCCCCCGCAACACATGGATTGTTTCCTCGCCTTGAACGAAGCTGCGCGTGACATTTTGCAATTCCAGAGCTTGTGTCATTGTCGTAATGCCTCCACAGGATCAAGGCGAGCTGCCCGCCAGGATGGGTAAAGGGTTGCCAGGAACGACAAACCTAAAGCCATACAGATCGTAGCGGTAACATCGCCGCTATCCACTTTACATGGCATTTGGGTCAAGAAATAGATTTCTGCATTAAACAATTCCATATCGAGCAAACTCTCTAGCCACCGACGAATCGACTCGATATTCATCGCAAACGCAAGGCCCCCAGCCACGCCCGTAAGGGTGCCCAACACGCCAATGGTTGCGCCCGTTAAAAAGAATATTCGCAACACCGTCCCTCGGGTTGCCCCCATGGTTCGCATAATAGCAATATCCCTCATCTTGTCTTTTACCAACATGATCAACCCAGAAACAATGTTGAAAGCCGCGATCAGGATGATAAGTGTCAGGATGATGAACATCACGTTGCGCTCTACCTGAACCATTTGAAAAATGCTCGTACTGATATGCTTCCAGTCGTTGATCACAACCGAGTTCCCCAGGAGATGCTGTATTCCAAACCCATATTCGGCAACCAATTCGGGGTTATCCACAAAAACCTCAATGACAGGGGATCCCCCCTTCTCGTTCCCTTGTTGACCAATCTTGAAGAAACTCATGGCCGTTTCAAGGGGCATGAAGATGATAGATTTGTCATATTCATGAAACCCAACTTCAAAAACACCAACCAAAGTAACACTTTTCTGTCGGGGCATCGTCCCAAAAGCGGTCACGTTTCCTTGAGGACTTACCAGGCTAAATCGATCTCCGATGCGCAACCCCAAATCCTCTGCAAGCCTGCGCCCCATTACAACATTATCGCTGAGGCGGCCTGGATCATCCGATTTTCCGAAAGAATCAAGGCTCCCAGCCTTCATATTTTTCGAAATCATGCCTCGCGATTCAAGATCTTTCTTTCGAATGCCATGAACAATGGCCCCTCGGGCTTGAGATTGGAACATCACCATGGCCTGCTGAGCCACCACAGGCATAACAGATTGCACACCTGCTACCTTTCGGACTTTTTCGGCTACCTCATCGAAATCCGTCAATCCCCCATTAACTCCCTGAAGGGTGATATGTCCATTCATTCCGATAATGCGGGTTAAAAGTTCTTGGCGAAATCCATTCATAACAGACATGACAATTATAAGGGTTGCCACGCCCAAAACGATCCCTACAAAGGAAAATCCCGCGATGACAGAAATAAACCCTTCCTGGCGGGGGGACCGCAAATAACGATACGCAATCATCCGTTCAAATAAGGAAAACATGTTCAACACTTTAAAAATTTGCCTATAATTTAATATCTATCACAATGGATGTCTTTGGGGTATCCCCATTCTTCTAAAGTGGTAAAGATTCAACCCCTTCCCTTAACACATCATCCCACATTTGAAGAACAGACTCCTCCCGATAGCGATCGGGCAATGTTATGGCGCCTTTGGAAAGAACAAGACGTTGGGGAGCATCTTCTATTAATTCCCTCAAAAGTCTTGTAAGCTGTGGTAAATCTCCCACTCCAAAGAGGCGCCCATCAACCCCATCTCTCACAATATCAACATTTCCTGAACAATTTGAGGCGATAACCGGCAAGCCTATCGCCATGGCCTCACATAAGGCATTTGGGAATCCCTCATAATGAGAAGGAAAAGCAAACAGATCTGCTTCATAAAGCACCGTCTCGATGTCACGGACAACGCCTGGAAGAAATACAACCTTAGAAAGACCAAGGTTATGGATCAGCGCTTCCAGGATGGTGCGTTCACCCCCTTCCCCATATATGGTGAGCGTCAATTCAGGATTGCGGCCCACAATCTTAGAAAAGGCTGTTATGAGTGTGCTAAATCCTTTGTTCGGGCACAAGCGTCCGACAGAAATGATTTTGTGAACCGGCTTTAAAATATCAGCCGTGCTCTTTTGTCTCTTTGGTCTCTTGACGGTGTTGGGGATAATGGCCTTTTTTTCAGATAATAAATACGAAAAACAATCGTTAGCAGAGTGCGTTTGTGTGATAACCTTAGACGCCCACGGATAGGTTAAGGTTCGTAGTTTTTTGTAAAATTCGGGAATTTGATGATGGAATGGATGGGTTCGTTCGGAAACAATAACAGGTATCCTGAGCTTTCGTGTGGCAAGAAGGGTCGTCATATTCATCACATCAATAAACGAAACAACGATATTTGGCTTTAAAGTCTTCACGGTTTGGCGAATTTTTAAAATACGTTTTATTATATTAATGAAGCGAACAATAAACGAAGCATCTTCCGTCGTCTTTTGATCGAGATATATTAACTGAATATCAGGATGAAGTGGGTACGTTGGGGGGTGATCAGAAGCCCCCAATGTGATGAGAGATATTTTGTACCCCCGAGAGATCCACGCATTTGCCAATTCGGACAAGACACGTTCCGCGCCTCCGGTCTCAAGAGAAGAAATGATGAGAGCAATATGCATGTATGAACCCTTAGAGTGTAATTATAATAGAGCATAGAGATGAAGGAATTTCAACGATATACCCGCATCACGATTATATCGAGTTTCAGGCAACTTGTATGAAAAGATGGATTCACCACCAAATTTTATGGTAATACATAAAAAAATGAAAAAGAACCGTACAGTTAAAGGAAGTCGATGATTATTGCCGTAGATGGTCCTGCAGGGGCAGGTAAGGGTACCATTTCTGAATATTTAGCCATGAAATTTGACCTGATGTATTTAGATACAGGGTTGCTCTTCCGCGCTCTGGCTAAAGCAGTTCTTAAAGAAGGAATTAATCCGACCCATCGAGAAGCTGTTGCTCGTATTGCCCGGACGATACAAGTGAGTGACATCGATGATCCAGATTTGCGGGGGGAAGACATTGCTGCCGTTGCCTCGCAAGTAGCCGTGATAGAGGAAGTCAGGCAAGTCCTGACAGACCTTCAAAGACAATTTTGCCGTTCTGTCAAAGCTCCCTATAAAGGAGCTATTTTAGACGGGCGTGATATTGGAACGGTAATTTGCCCTGATGCCACCTGTAAACTGTTTGTAACCGCCCGTCCTGAGATCCGCAATAAGCGCCGGCTTTTAGAGACACAAATGAGTTCAGACGCGACCAAAGAGGTAGAATCGGTCATTTCTCAAAAGATCGCTGAACGCGACAGCCGTGATTCAACAAGGAAAATTGCCCCTTTGACACCGGCTCCAGATGCCATTATAATTGATACATCAGACTTGACAATTGATGAAGCATGTACTAAAGCGGCATTATATGTTGCTGAATGTTGCATGAAAATTGAAGAGCGATAGGCGCTCATATTAACCTCTAACTGTTTTTTTAAGGATTTAACCATTAACATGACAAAAACATCATCCAAAGACAACACATCAAACATCCCCTCCTCTACCGAAGATTTTGCAACCCTCCTTGAAGATTCCTTATCAGGCAAGACGAGCTTTGAGGGAAGCGTTGTAAAGGGCCTTATTGTTGGAATTCACAATGACATTGCTATTATTGACGTCGGTTTAAAGTCCGAAGGTCGCGTGCCCATGAAGGAATTCACAGGCCATGGCCGGACCGTGGAGCTTCGCATTGGAGACACTGTTGATGTGTATGTTGAACGCATGGAAGACAAAAATGGGGAAGCCCTCTTAAGCGTTGAGAAAGCGCGTCGTGAAGCAGTTTGGGGTGAACTCGATAAATCCTACCAAGATGGTATTCTTGTAAATGGTGTTATCTTTGGAAAGGTTAAGGGAGGTTTCGCTGTTGATTTGGATGGCGCTGTTGCCTTCTTGCCTGGCAGCCAAGTTGATATCCGACCCATTCGCGATATCACGCCCTTGATGAATATCGTTCAACCGTTCAAACTTTTAAAAATGGATAAGGCGCGCAGCAACATCGTTGTTTCTCGCCGTTCTGTGCTTGAGGAAACAAGAGCTGAAGCCCGCACTGAGTTGGTTTCAAACTTATCCGAAGGTCAGATCCTAACAGGAGCTGTGAAGAATATTACGGACTATGGTGCCTTTATCGATCTCGGGGGCGTTGATGGCTTACTTCACGTAACAGACATATCCTGGCGTCGTATTAATCACCCAAGCGACATTTTAAAGGTTGGCGAGAACATTCAAGTTCAAGTCATTCGCTTTAACAAGGAAAATCAACGCATTTCGTTGGGTATGAAGCAGCTGGAAGAAGATCCATGGAAGGGTGTTGAAGAACGCTACGTCATCGGCGGCCGCCGCAAGGGTATTGTTACAAATGTAACTGACTATGGGGCATTCATTGAACTAGAACCCGCTGTTGAAGGACTTATTTACGTAACAGAAATGAGCTGGACAAAGAAGAATATTCATCCAGGCAAGATTCTTTCAACAAGCCAAGAAGTTGAAGTCCAAGTCTTGGATGTAGATATGAATAAACGCCGTATTAGCCTTGGTTTGAAACAATGCCAAGAAAATCCATGGCAGAAATTCAAAGATACACATCCAATCGGGGACATCTTAGAAGGTGAAGTTAAGAATATTACGGAATTTGGTTTATTCGTTGGTGTCGCCCATGATCTCGACGGCATGGTTCACTTAACCGATTTGTCTTGGTCTAAATCTGGCGAAGAAGCCTTATCTGAATACAAGAAAGGTCAAATGATCAAGGTAAAGGTTCTTGATATTGATGCGGAAAAAGAGCGTATCAGCCTTGGCGTGAAACAACTTGAGAAGGATTCCTTTGCCACAAGCTCGACAGGGCTCAAAAAAGGGGATATCGTAACGGGCACCATTTCAGCCGTTCTTGACAAGGGAATTGAAGTTGATCTCGAAGGTGGCCTTGTTGGCTCAATCCGAAAAGCTGACTTGTCCCGTGATCGCGACTGGCAACGTCCAGATCGATTTGCTGTCGGTGAGAAAGTTGATGCTAAAATAGCCTCCATTGATCGCGCAACACGCAAGGTTATTATGTCCATTAAAGCCAGAGAAATTGACGAAGAAAAGCAAGTCATGTCTGAGTTTGGCTCTTCTGATAGCGGTGCAAGTCTCGGAGACATCTTGGGCGCGGCAATGAGCAAAGCAAAAGCAAAAGCCAAAGAGGCTGACTCAGCTCCTAAGAAGGCTGAAGCAGCTCCTAAAAAGGCGGCAAAAGCACCATCAAACGATGAAGCCCCCAAAGAAAAAGCAGCAGCAAAGAAAGCTCCTGCAGAGAAAAAGCCTGCCGCAAAAAAGGCTGCTCCTAAAAAATAAGGGTATGCTTAACTCTTAATGTATTTTACCTCTCGCCAAGCCCAAGTATACCCCACAAGGGTGGTCAAGGGTCACGCGAGAGGTTAAAATGCAAATTTATATATGTATTTCAATCCCTCCTATCTATTTTCACTCTATTTGCTAAACTGATCGTGACTATACCTAATTGTAGGAGATGATTATGCTCGACCCGTACCTTAGAAAACTCATCGATCCCCATATGAAGACTGCTGGCAAATACCTTGCAGAACTTGGCATCGCTCCCAACACGATGACGCTCCTTGGCTTTGGCTTCGGTCTCTTGGCTATGGGAGCCATTGTGCAACATCAGTACACAATTGCAGCATGTTTGATTGCTCTCAATCGACTCCTTGATGGCTTGGACGGGGCCATTGCCCGAATCACCGCACCCAGTGATTTTGGAGGTGTATTGGACATCGTTTGTGACTTTATCATTTATTCCGGTATCGTCTTTGCTTTTGGTATAAGCGCCCCTGAGAGCCTGTTTTATGCAACCTATCTTATATTTAGTTTTATTGGTCCTATAACAACGTTTCTAACCTACGCTATCATTGCTGCAAAGAGACAGGTTCATTCAACCAAACGCGGCATAAAGTCATTTTATCACTTAGGTGGCCTTTGTGAAGGTACGGAGACCACCACTGTCCTGTTGTTGATATGCCTTATCCCTGAAACCTTTGAGTGGGCTTGCATCATCTATGGTGGATTGTGCTGGATTACAACCTTTGGACGTCTTTATCGATCCTGGGTTGATTTTGAAGAGATTCACTTACCGCTTGCTGAGCCTCTTATAAAGAATCGGCAGTAAAGACAAAACCCCGAGCCCGCCTAGAGCTAACAGTACCTTCGGCTGAATAACAATTTGTGGCGTCAATTGAGAGGTTGAAATGACTTCTTTCAACGCATTCCCAATGGATACATAAATGAACGATCCCGGTATAATCCCAAAGAAAGTTGCGATCACGAATTCTTTCAGCTTCATTTGAAAAAAAGCAGCAACGAGGTTAATGGCCACAAATGGAAAAATGGGGATCAGTCGCAACGTTAACAAATAGTAAAAGGCATCTTTTTGAAACCCCGCCTTCATTTTCTTTAACCACAGTCCAGCTCTCTTAAGAAGCAAATCTTGAGAAGCCATCTTTGCACTGACGAACAAAATAGTTGCCCCGATTGTTGCCGATATCACAACCAACGCTGTGCCCAAAATCTGTCCGAATAAATATCCCCCACAAAGTGTCATTAAGGTAGCCCCGGGAATGGAAAGCCCGACAACGGCAATATAAATTCCCATATAAAGAGCAAGAGCCCTTATGGGATAAAGAGAAATATAGGCATTGAGCTCAAGATGGTGGAGTCGAAGCTGCTCTAGGCTCAAATATTGATGAAGCCCAAATGCCCAGACAACAAGGGCACATCCTACGATAATGAGAAGAGGCAGATATCTCTTTATCTTCTTCATTTTTTTAATCTCATGATGCCCTTCACGATTTTTTGCATCAGGGGGCTAAAGAGTTTCTCAGCATAATAAATTCCCGAAACTCTTTTACTCACCTCGCTGAAGGTGGGATAAGGCGCAATGACATTTGCAAGAGCAGAGATTTTAAATCGATTTTGAATAGCCATAACCCAAGGGAGAATCAACTCTCCCGCCTGAGCGCCCAAGATGCTTGCCCCTAAAACATACCCTTTGGGGGATATCAACACTTTAATTTTCCCTACCGTCTTGCGTTCTGTTTGTGCTCGATCATTCTTCTCGAAGGGAAACCTCAAAACCTTATGAGCAACACCCGCCTGCAGAAGCTGAGCTTCTGTTGCGCCAACATGAGCAAGTTCAGGATCCGTATAGGTGACCCAAGGGATGGCATGTGCTTGAACCTTTGCCTTAAGGCCAAATATACTGTTACGAATGGCTAACCCTGCATGGTATCCCGCGACGTGTGTAAACTGATAACCCCCTGTACAATCGCCAATCGCATAGACTTTTGGGTTAGTTGTTTTCAGGTACTCATCAACAATAATTCCCTTTTGAGAGTACTCAATCCCAGCGGATTCAAGATTCAGGGAGTCAACATTGGCCTGACGCCCTGTCGCAATAAGGAGATGGGAACATTTAAGGGTCTGAATTGTTTGATCAGTGTCGACATAGGACACATTCGTTGCCTGGCCCTTTGACTGAATTTTCAGTATTTTGATGTGTTCTTTGAGGACAATATCCTCTGCTCGCAAAATCTCTATCAGGGTAGTAGTAAGCTCTGGATCATCCTTAGGCAAGGCAGTAAATGCCTCAAGAATGGTTACCTGACTGCCCAATCGGCGGAAAGCCTGTGCCATCTCAACGCCAATGGGCCCTCCCCCTATGACAACAAGATGGTCAGGTAATACTTGAAGATCGAAGATTGATTCATTAGTATAAAACGGTACTTGTTGAAGTCCCTCTATTGGCGGAATAAAAGGCCTGCTCCCCGTTGCAAGGATATATCTCTTGGCATGTATAATATGACTTGGCGATTCAAGGGTGGCTTTGTCACGAAAAACAGCCTCACCTTGGATAACTTTAACCCCAAGCTTTTCAAATCGCTCAACAGAATCATGGGGCGCTATTGCTGAAATAACCTTATGAACATGCCTATGGACTTGCTTAAAGTCAGCTTTAGGGGATTTTAACGACCACCCAAAATCTTCGCATCGTTTGAATTCATGGGCGAATTTAGAGGCAGCAATTAGCGCTTTTGAAGGTATACACCCATAATTAAGGCAATCTCCCCCCATAACACCCCGTTCCACCAGAATCACAGAGGCACCCATTTGAACAGCCGCAGCCGCAAAGGATAACCCTCCTGAGCCCGCGCCGATCACACAAAAATCAGCTTTTCGTTCCTTTTTTACTAATTTGCGTGCCATTTGCTCTTCATACCCATGAAACCTTTATCTCCAAATCTCGTTTAATCTTTTGTCCCGCCCACAATTCCAACGGTACACGTTGTAACGTACAGGATTCTTCTTTTTATAGTCTTGATGATACGCTTCAGCATCAAAAAATGCTGACGCAGGCTTGATTTCCGTAACGACAGCCTTTCCAATCCGTTTTTCAACAGCCCCTTTGCTCTCGAAAGCCTGTTTCTTTTGGTCTTCATCCTGATAATATATAGCAGAGGTATAAGGGGCTCCTTTATCACAAAATTGCCCATTAGGGTCAAATGGGTCCACATTATGCCAAAAGATATTGAGTAATTGGGCATAAGTGACTTTAGTAGGGTCATAAACCACTTTTACAGCCTCCTGGTGGCCCTCATGGGAGGCATAGGTGGGATTAGTTGATATTCCCCCCGTGTAGCCTGATTTTATCTCTAAAATTCCTTGCAAAGGCACATTTGTATCATGATCGGCAAATGCAGCAGCCCCACACCAAAAGCAACCCATGGCAAAAATGGCTTCCTGACGCGTAGTTGGTATCAAGGTCCCCTCCTGAGCTGAACATAAATGATTTTCACTGCATAATAACATGAAGATGAAGGCTAGGAGGGTATTCTTCATGACTTAGGTTTCACTTCCTCAGAATCCTCCTCAAGCTTATGAACAGGTGCTTTACCATCCGGAACAAATGTTAAAGCAACAGAGTTCATACAATATCGCTTTCCTGTATGTTCTTTGGGGCCATCATCAAATACATGGCCCAAATGTCCTCCACAGCGTGAACAAACAACCTCTGTTCGTGGCCAAGCCCAACCCGTAAGACCCCCTCGATCCTCTTTTTCTATAACACTCGTGGGGGTGATGGGCGCCCAAAAGCTTGGCCAGCCAGTGCCAGAATCAAACTTAGTCTCTGAACTATAAAGGGGATGGTCACCCCCACAGCATGCGCAAGTATACGTCCCCTTTTCAAAGAAATGGTCATATTTACCAGATCGTGGGGCCTCCGTACCCTTTTGACGACATATATTATACACTTCGGGTTTCAGATGCTTTTTCCAAAATTCATCCGGCTTATTCATATAATCTATCGTCATATCTACGTCTTTCCTGATCGTCATATTATTAACATCTGAGCACATCCCCATGGTGAACAACCCAGTTAAAATTACAAGATATATTATGAGTTTTGCGACCATCCTCAAACCTCGTTTCTCAATGACACAACAAGATTACATTATCACACTAAAGTTAAATTATGATAAAGAATATAATCCTTCGGACATTAGGTTTTTATTAAGTTTTTGTATGTATTCTTAAATATTGTAAGTGAAAGTCATGGCGAACAGAAAGTTAGCCATATAACCAATGTCAAAGTTAATAATAATTTGACAAAACTTTTGAAAGGAAAAGATAATGACAACGCAAATCGGAACATTTATTCCCCTACAATCACATAACTCTGGTTGGGGTTCAAATAGATTAAATCATGTTGGAAGCTTTGGCATTCCTGGTTGGAACCCAAATTCAATCCTTGGACAAAATCTTTCTCACAACCCACAAAATTCAGCATTTCTTATAGCTCCAGCAGCTGGATTTTCTTGTGGAACTGCTCTTGGTGAAATTTCACAAAACATTTTGCCAAATTGCTCAACAGTAGCTTTCGTTCCAAGCCAGGGTCAAATTTCTGGTCCTTCTTTTGCTCCAGTAAGTGCCCCTCTTCATGGAATGAATCCAGCAGCTCTTCTTGGCTTAACACCTGCTCTTCAAGGTCTAAACCAAGGTTTGGCTGGTCTATCACATTCATTTGCAACAGAATTGTCTGAAAACAATCAAGAGTACGTTGTTGCTGTAGATGTACCAGGAATTGAAATCCAAGATCTTGATATTTCATTGTCTGGGAACACAATTCATATTAATGGTGTTCGTAAAGAATGTCATGAAGCATCAACTTTAGCATACTCAGAAGTTGCTCGTGGATGCATTTCACGCGCGATTGCTGTACCTTTTGATATAAGCCCAAGCAAAGCAATCAATACATCATTGGAAAATGGTGTTTTGAAAATCCGCATTGCAAAGGAAGCTCAGTCCGAAAGAAAATCAACAGCTCGTAAAGTAAAAATTGGCTAATGATTAAAATCCCATCCTGAATATCTGTTCAGGATGGGACTTCGAATTCTAAATATCATTGGATATAGTTCCATCTTAGCTTGGTGAATTGACCTTTTAACTTATGTCGTTATACCTTGTATCAAGCTCGCAGCTGAAGGTGCTAAGTTTCCTGCTACGACAACAACACCCACATTCATATTCAACCGTGGTCCGTATAGTTTCAAGACTGTTACTGGCTTTACATTAATGTTAAATGTAACGGAAGTGCCACCAGATACGGTCGTCATATCTTCATGACTTAATTCATTTGCTAGTTCTAACATTTATTCCCTCCTTTATTTTATGTACGGAAAGTTCCCAGGGCTCTTCTCAGAGCACCTGGGATTTTCTGCACAAACCATATCATTTAAAAGGCTGATGTATTTCCCATTGTGATACTTTGAGCTACTAAAACGTCAATTGAATTGCCTCCACCTATTAATTTATTGCGCTCTACTTCTACTTTTGAATAGTTCTTGTTACTAATATCAATTTTAGCTGTATATTTCTTGTTGGTGCCGCCAAAGAATCCACCTGAAATTTCTTCAAGAATCATATCATTAAGTTCTAACATCGGTTCCTCCATATATTTTCTATTTATGACTTGTGAATAAAACCATTTTACTCACACTTACGATTGGTAAAATAGGACGATAATTGAAATAGTCAAGAACTTAAATTAAATTTTTTTATTATTTAATATTTATATATACGCAAAAGACGTCTATTGATGTTTTTACGTTATATTGGAAGGAGAATTTAAAGAGGTATATTGCCGTTTTGTCTAAGAAAACGGATTTATAAAGAGAAAGTCAGAGCCCAATGTAACAATACGGCTATATCCCTTATACAAGGCAAGCCCCCTACCTAACTTCATGAGCTAGGCAAAGTCTGCGTGACGGAAACCGTAATGACACCACAACCTGTATTGCCCTGCTTAACAACATTACTTATATTGCAGTTAACAATACTCACAGAAACACTCCGACTTCTACCACCACCTATGACAGTCTCAAGGACTTCATCATCAAGTTCAATCATATTTATATTAAGCATGAAAACCTCCTATATCTGATAAATGGATAACGTAATTTATTTACAGACTTACGTTTACATATTACAATATAGGATTCCCATTACAAAAGTAAATACTTTGTTAATATTTGGTTAATTATATATTAACTAACAACAACTCTTATTATTAGTCAATTTGTTTGACACGACCTGGCGTAGCCTTAAGGATTATCTTTTTACAATAATACTTTAAGTAAAAATTTTTAAAGTCTTTATCGTATGAAAGATTCAAAATTTTTATTGAGTATTTTTCTTATATCAGATAACAATATACGCACAGTCCTTAATGATTGTCTTTAATGACAATATTCGACATGTTACTGTTAGATATAACCACTTTATACTTTTTTAAGAAATTTGAGCTCCAACCGCCCGAAATCGCTTCTAGATCCATTTCATTTATTTCTACCATAACACACTCCATTAAATTTATATTTTTTATCACCATATGAGGATGCATGCCGATTTGAACCCCTAATCCTTGATCCAAATCGGCATCACGAGAGCTTGAAAAGCCTTTCAAATTACGGCTAAACAACACCTACGCATCAGGATGAATTACAATGAGCAATCAGAAATTACATTTCGATACTCTGGAACACCCCAATGTCAATAGATCCGTAAATTGTATTATTTGATATATTAATAATACTAATATTGTTATTTGTAATATAAGTAGGCCCATAAAAGTTATTTACACGAGTTGGTGTAGAGGCTACTGTTGTAGATCCACCTCCTCCACCGTAACCTGGTGAGTTATTATATGTATGGAACCCACCTCCAACAACACTTTCCATCTGCTTTTCACTTAATTCTGTATATAAATTTGTTTTCATGATAATCCTCCTGCAATTATTAAGTTTTGTTCATAAAGTTTGCTTATTCACATTTGTTTTTTGTGCTTTTTTATATTTTGCTTATTTGGGAGACAGACTTCCCAGACATAAGTAATCATGCCTGGGAAGCTATTTGTGCTTTTTTATTATTTAAAATACTGATGTATTTCCCATGTCGATGCTCTGAGCAACAAGAACGTCTATTGAGTTATTTAGACCAAAGAGTTTGTTTTTTTCAATTTCTACAGTTGACTTGTTTGAATTTTTAATTTCAATTTTTCCCTTTTTGGTTGTACGTGAACCCCAACCACCAGATACTGCTTCAAGCATTGTTTCATTTAATTCCAACATCGTTTCCTCCATTTATTGCTATTTAATCCCAACGAACAAAAACCATTTTCATTCGCGCTTACAATTGGTAAGATAGGACGCTAAAACAAATAGTCAACAAGTTGTCTCAAATTTTTTTTAAATATTGACATAATTCTATTCAAACCCTTTGTTTGCCTGCAACATAATTTAGTTAAATTTTTATTAGATATAAATGACGAAGGGAATTCTATACTTAAACTGCTATATCTCTATCCTTTTGGATACTCTGAAGGAAATAGTCTAACATCCTGTCCTTGCTCTAATTGGTAAGTTGCTGGATTTTGAGCATGCTCTACGATTTTTCCCTTCTCCAAAACGATCAGTCGATCCGCACTTCTAATTGTAGATGACCGGTGGGCAACCGTGATCCTTGTGATCGGAAGCTTCTTTAAGGTAGTTAGGATGATATCCTGGCTAAAGTTATCAAGGGCACTGGTTGCCTCATCTAGCAGGATCAGCGATATTGGTTTTGCTAAACACCGAGCCAGCACCAAGCGTTGACGTTGGCCCATAGAGAAAGTGCGCCCATCCCCCATAATAATGGTGTGCAAGCCCATCGGCATATTGACAACATCATCATGAATGGCAACAAGCTTTAAAAGGGACTCCATTTCCTGCTCTGTTATATTGGGATTGGAAGCACGCAAGTTATCATAGATACTTCCCGGCAAGAGTTGCGTATGCTGCAAGACCGTCGCAATTTGGCTTCGAGTTGTCGGCATATCAAGGTTTTGAATGGGAATATCGTCTATTAAGATTGTTCCCTTGTTACACTTTTCAAGGCCAAGCATCAGCTTGATGAGGGTCGACTTTCCAGCCCCTGAAGGGCCCACAATCGCCACCCACTCCCCAGGATTAATCGTAAAGCTCACATTATCAAGGGTGAGTGGCCCTGAAGCATCATAATGGAAGCTCACGTTTTGAAAGGTAATTTTGCCTGTCAGGAGCGTCTGGATCTTCTTTGGTCCATCTTGTTCTCCTCTTTCAAGTAGAATTGGCCTAACCCGTTCTAAATGCGGAATTAAATGGAGGAGACGATCTATAACCCCAAGCATCCCCATAAGAGAACCAAAGTATTGACCAACTGCCATCTGAAGGGCAATAAACTTACCAATACTTAACGCAGGCTTAAGGGGAGCCAAAGGCGTGTTCCCAATCATCAGAAAGTATATAGACACCATAATAAAGAGAGGGAATATAAATTCTAATATATGATAAATTACCAAGATATATTGTGCCCCTAAAAAGTGGTTTGTTTTGCTAAACTCCATATTTAACCACTTCTGAAAGACACGCTTTTGGGCATTCGATGTTTTAATTTTGACAACACTTCGTATAGCTTCAAAGAGGAAGCTCAGCAACTTGGCATTCGTCTGAGTAATAGATCTATGGTGGTTAATCATCCGACGGATCAGGTATACGCTCACAGCTCCAAAAGCGAGAGTCGCAAGAAATACAATAAGTCCCAGCATTGGCATGTAATATGTTATGAAACCCAATATAACGACTGAAAAAACACCTTGAGAGAGGGCATTCATTGAAGATGTGGTTAGTTCTTTTTGAACCTGATCAACCGCCACCAGTCGATCATGCAGATCCCCTAATCTGAAAATCTTAAAGAAGTTTAAAGGAAATGATAGCACACGGTTCCACAAAGCTGATTCAAGAAAGGCACTGCTCTTCACTTGAAACCGGATCATTGTAAAATTTTGCACAACTTTAAAGGCCATACCCCCGATAGCTGCCGCAAGAAGGCCCATAAAGACTTGATCAATCAAGCTATATTGACGTAATTTAACGACATCATCGAATATAACACCAGATAGGTACGGCTGTAATAGCATCAATAGCCCAATAGCCAGTTGTAAAAGGATAAATCGCTTCCACTCAGCCCGGGTTTCCTTAACAGCCATTTTTGCCATGCTGATGATTGTTTTGGACTCTTGAGGCCATTTTTTGTAGAGGGCAAAGCCCATTACGTCCAAATGTTTCATCCGTTCGGCATCAAGTGGGTCATGCTTTCCAGACTCTGGTTCATAAATGTAGGGGAGTTCATCTTTATAATAAATTAGCCCTGGCATGGATGTTCCAGCCGTGAAAACAAGAAGAGGGTTAGATTCCGCCGATAAATTAAGGTTATGAACGTTCACTTCTCTCGTCATGAAGCCACAGGTATCCGCTATTCTATTAATGGCCTCCTCAATGGTTCTGGCAAACGGGTCCAAAGACGGCTTTGCGTGAATATTATTCATATAAGCAAGTGCTTCAAAACAAGCCAAGAGGGCTTCCTCATAACTAAAGGCACCTAAGTTTGGAAACATGGCTTCCTTTAATTTGGGCGCCGCCTTAAACAACGGGTCACTAAATGGAAAGCCTTGTTGATCTTTCATAACACAACCTCTTAATATCAATAATTATTTCGCCTGTCTCATTCTGTCTCTAGTTCCATAAGGTCCTTAAATATGCCTCGCTTCTTAGCAAGCTGCTTGGGTGTCCCACTTTGGCTTAAAGTTCCATTGTCAATCACATAGACCATATCCGAATTTTGAATTGTTGAAAGTCTATGGGCAATGATCACGGTCGTAATATCCAGCTTACTCAACGATTCAAAGATATGTGATTCATTTGGTATATCCAGGGAACTTGTCGCTTCATCGAGAATTAACACATCCGTCTTTCGAAGAATTGTTCGGGCAATCTCTAAGCGTTGACGTTGTCCACCACTCAATGTCGCCCCATTTTCTCCAACGGGGCAGTATAACAGCCCCCGTGGCAACAACTCATCATATAAACCGACAAGTCTAAGAGACTCGACGAGCACGTCATCCTCAACATTCTTATTCCAAGACGTCAGATTGTCACGAATCGTGCCATCAAATAGGTAGATATCTTGGTCAACAAGAGAGATTCTCTTGTTTCTGTGTTCAACATTTACTTCTTGGATGGGGTTGCCATCCCAAAGTATTTCTCCGGATGTAATAGGGTATAAGCCACAAATAATCTTTGAAATTGTTGATTTACCAGACCCACTAACCCCAACAAAGGCAACAGTCTTTCCACGGGGAATCACCAAGCTTAACTTATTGAAAATAGGCGCATCCAAAGGCGCATAGCCAAAAGTGACATCTTTCAGAACAATTTCCTTCTTTAAAGCCGGCAAGTCGATTTGAGGCGTAGAAACCTTACGCGTGGCCGTGGTCATTTCTTCCCATGTCTCGTGGCCTAAAATATCATTGAAGCGATTGATCGAAGCCTTGATCTTCTCAATTTTACTCGAGAAATCCAAGAGAGTCATAACAGGACCGTCCAAATAGTTCGCTAAGATGATAAAGGCCATAAGCGTACCAATGGTGATCTCCTCCCCCATAATCAGATAGGTACCGCGGAAAAGCAAACCCACGGTCATCAGCGTCGCAAATCCCATCATCCATATACTTGTCCGTTGATCTACGAAGGCTACTTTTTGATGGTTATTTAAAAGCGCATCATGGTTTGCTGCCCAATTTTTAAAGAACACACGTTCTAAATTATTGGCCTTTAAGGTATCAATCATCTCAAGGCCATTCATTGCAACGCCTGAAACTTTACCAAATTGTTGCTGATACTCGATGTTTGTTTCTCGAATGCTATTGCGGCTGAAGTAAAAGACCAGGATCCTCAAAGCAATGAAAATGAGCATAATCAAGAACATGGCTGGTGATAGTAAACTTAAAACAATCGTAAAAACCATTATGCCAAATATATTTGATAAGGCTCCCATAATCTCGAGAGACAAAAGGTTTGACAATTCTTCCGCTGAGGAAAGACGGGACAAAATGTCACCGCTGAACCTTTGGTCAAAGAACCGAAGCGGCAGGTAAAAAAGCTTATGAACAACGAGACTCTCAAGACTTAATTTAAAGTGGATGCTAAGGCGCACCAGCAACCGTTGGTGCAACGCCATAATAAACGATTGCAATGCAACACATCCAACCAAAATTATAGTCATGGGAATAAGCCAATAGGCCAGATTTTTCACAAGAATATAGTCGATGAATACTTTGCTCGAAAAAGCAAGAACGAGACTCGGTAGGACCTGCAAAATGCTCAAAAGGCAAGCTGCAACAATCCCACTAAACCCATTCTCAAGGGAGGCAACAAGAAACTTTGCCAAAGCATTGGGTTGTGACTTTGTGGTGAACCCCTTGGCCGGCGAGAGGACAAGAATAATACCTGTAAAATTGCGATTAAACTCATCGTACGTAACGCGCCTGCGCCCCGTCGCTGGGTCGTTAATATAGAAATAATTTCCCTCACGCCCTTCAAAAACGACGAAATGGTCAAAATTCCAGTGGATAACCGCTGGAAGCGTGCAATTTTCTAAGTCGTCAATATTATGGACGCTATACCCTTTTGCCGTCATGTTGTATTGGCGGGCTGCGCGTACGATATGGCTCGCCTTACTTCCGTCGCGAGAGACGCCACAAGCGATACGGGCCTCCTCCGCTGTTAATTCATGACGATAATAAGCCAAAATAATGGAAAAACAAATAGATCCACACTCAGTTGCTTCCATCTGTAGAAACGTCGGGGTGCGATGTATCTTATGTGACCTTAAGGCTCTGATGTAAAGGACAAGATCTGACCAATTTTGTTGCAGTTTCTCCTTCGTCTTTACTAACCCATTGTATATCTTAGGTGTTCTTTTATGGAGGAAGGTAGTGATGACCGTTAGATACGGTTTCATGCGCTTGTGAAGCTTCTTATTCCATTTCCCTATGAGAGAATTAAAGGGTCGCAAGCCTCTGGCCACTTTCCTTTTTTGCTTTATAAGAAAAGCACCACAAGGTTTTAGTTTTTTGCCAACTTTCTTCATCACTTTAAATTGGAATGAAAAGTAAGGCCTCAGAAATTTAACAGCCTTCTTTTTCTCTTTCCCAAAGAACGATGGTAAATTAATAAGCCCTAGAATAAACTTCTTCTTCACCCTTTTAGAAAGAGACTTCCAGGAACTCTTAAATGACTTTGCTGACGATAGCTTCCATTGTTTCATGACGTCATCTCAATAGTTTTTTTGATCTCTGGAATGATAATTTCAAATGGGGAACGGCGCTCCACAATCACACGGCCGTAAATCCATGTTCCAGGGGTTAGTTTAAATTGCTCAATCGTTGCTTTAGAGGCCTTTGTTGGATCCTTTGTAATTTTAACACGGGCACTGATCGGAGGACTTGCTTCTGTGAATTTTTTAACCAACTCCTCATTTTGCAATGTCGACATCAAGCTTCGAACAGTTTCTGGATAAGGCGATACATCCATCACTTCTCCTTGAACATAACCAACATTCTCTTTTTCAAGGTGAGTTGGAATCATATAGACTTTCATGCCAACCTTAACCTCTTTTCCTTCAAGCGGATTTAGGTAAATCAACGCTTCAAGCTGATCTTCATCACCTTGACTGACGGTCAACAATGGCTCATTGGCTGGTACATTATCTCTAACCTTATGGTAGATCCCGGTAACCCTCCCTGTTATAGGGCTTCTAATTGTCTTTGTTGTCTCTTGGCGTGTCTTCAAATCATTAAGACCCCGTTCTTCATCTCCAAGCTTCAAAGCGATCTCCCGCTCTTTTTGATCCCAGTTCTCTTGATCAACCATAAGTTCTTTTTGAAGCTGCACGAGTTTTTCCTTATTTCTCGTGGCATCTTCCCTTAAGGCATTGAGCTTGCTTTCAGCATCCAGCACGTTTTGATGGCTTGCATAGCCCTTTTCCAACATGGCCCTTTGCTTTTGTAAATTGTGTTCCAAATGATTTCTGAATTCAACTTTTGAAGTGTCGCTGTCTTCAATGATTTTCTTTTGCTTCTCATAATTAATCTTTTTTTCTTTGATGCTGATCTCGGCCTCCTTTGTGAGATCTTCTTGCTTCTTTCTTAAATCAGCAATATAAGCAGACCGAACTTCAATGTTTTTAGAAATCTCTGGATTATCAAGCAAAACAAGCACTTGATCCTTTTCAACGTATTGGCCTGACTTCACGTTCAGCTCTTTAATTGTATTAAAACCCTCAGGTGAGTTAATGCTTTTAAAAACACCTTCCTTAGGTATCAAAATCCCTTGACCCTGAATCGTAATCGGAATGCTTCCCCAAAATAGCCACCCTAGACCCATCACCATGGCAACAACAAAGACAATGATCAAAATCCAAGTGCCCGACCCAATCACTTTGATGAGCTTATTCACATCATTTGGAGTCGATATATATGCCAAGGCCTCATCGCGAAAAATGGGTTGCGATTCAACTAGTTGTTTTGAATGAGAATTTTCGTGTGAAGAATCTGTCATTTTACCATTTCTCTACTGCTTGGGTTTCTAATATCCTTTCTAAATTGTAAGAGAAGTTTGCTAATTATTCGTTAACTGTGGAATGAGAGAGAGATTGAATTCATAATTAAATACACTGCTTTTTCGGTTACCATTGGACATGCAGGATTAGTTTTTCTTACCAAACACCAGATTGTTGCGGAAGAATTTAACTTATTATTTACACCTATTGATTTTTTATCTTTTAAATATATATTTTATATTAGAAACAGGCATTGTTGGCTCTGATTTGGGTATTTCATTCAAGGGATAGAGTGAGAATATAATTGCTCACCTTCGATAGCTAATAGGAGAAGAAAAATGGCTAATATTCTGAAAATCTTTTCAAACAGTCTCGTTCAAGGCACAGATGATGACGATTTCATCACGGTCCTTGCCGGAAACGCAACCATTGAGGGTAAGCTTGGGAATGACAAGATCATTACCCTTATTGGTAACAACACCATTTATGGAGATCTGAGCGCGGTTACAGTTTCAGCTGTGGGGGGAATTAATACCCCTGTTACGGGTGGAAATATAACGGCGACTTATGGAAATGACTGTGTCTATGCGGGACTTGGCAATGACATCGTTGTGGGCGATGTGGGAAATATTCTTCTGCGAGCAAAAGCTGGAAGTACCATATCTGCACTTATCGCCAGCAACGCAAATGCCTTGTTGGAAAATGTTTCCCTCACCATGGGCATAGATACTTTATACGGCGGATTGGGCGATGATAGCCTTTATGGCGATGTACGGACAATGAACCTTGAGTCACTTGCGGGCACGGCTAACAACCCCACTGCAGGTAACCAATCCGCTAACTCGCGCATTCAAGGTGTTACATTCCTAGGAGCTACTGACTATCTTTATGGAGGTAGTGGGAACGACGTTCTTCATGGCGACATTGGTAGCCTGAATTTACTGGCCCAAAGTAACGACGCATTAGGCGCTGACGACCAATCAATTGCTTTTATTAGAGCGCAGTCAGTTCCCCTAACAAACGTATTCACCATGGGCAACGATAGTCTTTATGGGGACAACGGAAACGATACCCTTTTTGGAGATATTGGCATTATCAGTTTAAAATCCCTTGGCGGTACAGTGAATGGTGGCATCTCTGCGCAATCACAAATTTTAGGTAATACGTTCAACATGGGCAGCGATGAGCTTCATGGGGGAAATGAAGATGATAATATTTATGGAGACGTTGGTAAAGTTGCATTGTTTCTCCAAGGTGGAAATACATCCTCATCATTTTCAAGTAGTATAGCATTTATCAGATTTGTAAATTCTTCACTGCCCGTTCTTCTCGATATGGGTGATGATCATCTTTATGGGGACAATGGCAATGACAAGCTGATTGGTGATATAGGAACTGTGACGATTAATAACACAGCCCGTTTAAATAGTGCAGCTGTTGTCGTAACAAATTTTCTTATGGGAAATGATACCCTTGAGAGCGGTAATGGAGATGATTTTCTTTGGGGGGATGTGACATCAATTGAACTTATTGGGGATGGAGGAATAACCGATGGAAATGGAAGTCCTTTTTCAGGTGCGATAACCGGATCCAGTTTCAGTATGGGGATTGATACCCTTAAAGGGGGCAGCGGAAATGATATCCTTTATGGAGATGTAGGTTCATTTACATACAGCCTAAAATCAGGAACAATCACCAGCTCAAATACTGATCCTGATGCAGAAGCAGAGACAGGATCCGGAGCTGGACCAATCAATGCTCTCATTTTAAATATGGGAGATGATACCTTACTCTCAGGAGAGAGTGGGAATGATGTGATTTATGGTGACGTGGGTGCAATGAGTCTCAATTTACAAGCAGGGAATAACTTCTCCATCGCATCAACCCTCAACTTTGCAGTAGCCTCTTTCATTTCAGATGGAATCTTCACTATGGGTAATGACACCCTTGATGGAGGGAATGGCAATGATCAGCTTTATGGAGATCTTGGATCCCTTTCAATATCTCTCATCAATGGTACAGGTCCAGGTTCGGGAACTGCTATTAACAACACTATACTCCAATTTGGAAATGATACGCTTATTGGGGGATCAGGTAACGATATTCTTGTTGGAGACATTGCAAATCCCTTACAATTATTGCCATTTTTGAATGCGCCTCTAACTCCTACACCTCCGACACCTACAATTCCCAACCAACTCAATTTCGGAAATGATACGTTCGTGTTCACCCTTGGTGGAAACAATGGGAACGATATCATTAAGGACATGAATGTGGGAGCAACGAGTACCGCCACAACAACCGTTACCAATGTCATGGATACCCTCAAATTCACAGATGTCAAAAACGTTGGTGCTCCGGTCCTAGATTACCATGATGTTGACGCGGCCGTCTCATTCTCCAATAGTGGCGGGCACCTCAAAATGTCCTTTGCTGGAGGCTCCGTGCTCTTTGAGAACATAAACTATGCAAATCAGCACAGTGTCCTCGACATCACGCCAAATGTCATCGTCGTTTGAGGCAACATCTATTTCAACTTGAAAGAGGCCCAAGGAGGGCCTCTTTTTTTAGAGGTGAAAGGACCATTGCGTCAAATTATTAACTTATTATTTACACCTATTGATTTTTCATCTTTTAAATATATATTTTATATTAGATACATGCTTTACTAAGTTTTAATTTTAGTATTAATCCAGGAGAATAATTGAGAACTTAATTGGTCACTTTCGATAACTAATAGGAGAAGAAAAATGGCTAATATTCTGAAAATCTTTTCAAACAGTCTCGTTCAAGGCACAGATGATGACGATTTCATCACGGTCCTTGCCGGAAACGCAACCATTGAGGGTAAGCTTGGGAATGACAAGATCATTACCCTTATCGGTAACAACACCATTTATGGGGATCTGAGCGCGGTTACAGTTTCAGCTGTGGGGGGAATTAATACCCCTGTTACGGGTGGAAATATCACGGCAACTTATGGAAATGACTGTGTCTATGCGGGACTTGGCAATGACATCGTTGTGGGCGATGTGGGAGATATTCTTTTGCGAGCAAAAGCTGGAAGTACCACAGTTGCACTTTTCTCCGGTAACGCAGATGCCTTGTTGGAAAATGTTTTCCTCACCATGGGTATGGAT
Organism: Alphaproteobacteria bacterium; assembly: GCA_019746225.1. Taxonomy (NCBI): domain Bacteria; kingdom Pseudomonadati; phylum Pseudomonadota; class Alphaproteobacteria; species Alphaproteobacteria bacterium. The sequence goes on from JAIESE010000042.1 coordinate 80,447, forward strand.
ACATTATACGGTGGATTGGGCAATGATAGTCTTTATGGCGACGTACGGACAATGACCCTAGAGAGCATGGCAGGCACAGCGAATGCTGGCTCCAATGCTGGAAACCAATCAGCTAATGCCCGTATCCAGCTGGTTACTTTCACTGGAGGCGTTGACCATATTTATGGGGGCGATGGAAATGACAATCTTTACGGTGACATCGGCACCATGACTCTCATAGTCCGATCTGGTAATTCATTAGGAACTTCTGATGCCGCCAACGCATTTATTCGCCCAATAAGTTTTGATGATTTAAATACATTCACCATGGGCAATGACTTTCTCTACGGAGACAATGGAAATGATATCCTTTCTGGGGATATTGGCAATTTAACCCTAAAAGCTGGAGACTTGAATGGAATCTTAGTAAACCGGGGGGGTAATAATGTTGTTTTATCAGATGCCACTCAAATTCAAGCTGGAGATATCTTTATACCCGACGGGAGTGGAACCGGTATTGGGAATGCCCAAGCCAGAGGACAGATTATCGGCAATACGTTTAATATGGGCGCTGATGAGCTCCATGGCGGGAATGGAAATGATACCCTATATGGTGACATCTCTAACCAGTTAATATTTGCTCAAGGAGGTCAGACCCTTTCCACAGGCGCAAGTACGACTGCTTTCATTCAACTGATAGACATTAATCCTGATCTACAGCCCGATCTTTTCAATATGGGCATAGACCAGCTTTATGGAGATAATGGTAATGATAATCTCATTGGCGATATAGGAACACTAACAATTAAAGGGGTTGGGGGCTACGCTAACTCAGGAACAGCTACTAGCGGCATATCAAATGCTCAAATAACAGCCAATTTTAATATGGGAGGAAACTATCTTGATGGCGGACAGGGTAATGATTCCTTGTGGGGGAATGTAACCAATCTGCAAATTATTGGTGTCTCAGGAGCAATCAGTGGAACTGGGTTAGAAGTTGGCGCAGACGTTGGCTCCAAGATCTCCATGGTCACGACTGATACCCTACTAGGGGGAGATGGAAATGACGTTCTCTACGGAGATATAGGTGATTTTACCTACAACATGGCTGTAGCAACAAATTCAACTACTGCTAACCCAACATTTTTGTTCGCTGGGTCACAATCTGAATTTGCTGTTAGCCTTACCTTAGGAGCAGATAATCTATCAGGGGGGAATGGGGTTGATGTTCTTTATGGTGATATGGGAACATTGAGTCTCTCACTATCGTGTGGAACGAACTCTGGGTCTTCAACACACCAATTTTCTGCAGAATCTGATCTCCGCGATGCAACTTTCATCATGGGGGCAGACACCCTAGATGGAGGAGCGTCTAATGATACTCTTTATGGAGATATAGGATCTTTCTCTGCTATCCTCACGCCTGGAAGTGGGGTCGGCACAACCCCCCTTATTAACAACACTTTAATACAGTTTGGGAATGATACCTTAATTGGAGGATCTGGGAATGACACTCTTATCGGGGATATTGCCAACCCATCACAGCTTTCAAGCTTTATGAATGCCACCCTACTTTCCGCTGACTCCGATGGTAACGCACCAATTCCAAATCAAATTATCTTCGGCAATGACACGTTCGTGTTCACCCTTTGTGGAAACAATGGGAACGATATCATTAAGGACATGAATGTGGGAGCAACGAGTACCGCCACAACAACCGTTACCAAT